>DASQNL010000091.1:0-2710 GCA_035644995.1 Pyrinomonadaceae bacterium
CACCCGGCACAGTCTCGGCCGAGAAGCATGAACCGGAGGCCGTTACGGCGAAGAGGGACGAAACGCCCTCGCCGCGCGCCGAAATCGACGCGCTGTTCGCTCTCGTCCACGACACGGATCATTATCGCGTGCTCGGCGTCGAACGCAACGCCGAGAGCGCGGAGATCAAACGCGCCTACTACGCGCTCGCCAAACGCTTTCACCCCGACCGCTTCCAGCGCGACGCCGACGCCACCCTCCGGCCGCAGATCGAGTCCGCCTTCGTCAAGATCACACAGGCTTACGAGATGCTCCACGATGCGCGCTCTCGCTCCGCTTACGATCTCAAACTCGGCGCGCAAATCGGCGTGCCTCAATCGTCGCAGTCCTCCGGCCGCGCCGACGCGTCGGCCAACGCACACCTCTCGCGCGAGCAACGCGCCGCGGAGAGTTTCGCGCAGGGACTCGCCGCGCTCAAACAGAGCAACCTGTCGGCGGCCGTGACGCTGCTCGGCGAGGCCGCGCGGCTCGCGCCGCAGCAATCGCGCTATCACGCCTTCTACGGCAGCGCGCTGGCGCGCGACGTGCGCACGCGGCATCAGGCCGAGGCCGCCTTGCAGACCGCGATCAAACTCGACGGCAGCGACCCCGCCTATCACGTCATGCTCGCCGAACTCTTACGCGCGCTCGGCCAGACCCTCCGCGCCGAACGCGAACTCGAACGCGCCCTCGCCCTCAACCCCAATCACGACATCGCGCGCCGCCAACTCAACCAACTCAGAAACTCGAAACGCGGCAACTAACGAATGGCGAATGGTAAATGGTAGTAGTGAACGGCGAACGGTGAATGGTTAATTGACGACCGCGTTCGTTGACCGCGTTCGTTGACCGCCTTCGTCGGCCGCCTTCCGGGCTTTTACTATTCACCATTTACCATTTACCATTCACTTCCTATGGCTTCCATGCAAACGAAGGGATCGGACGAGGACGGGATCGCGCACGAGGCGTTCGCGCGTCTGGCGGCGGCGGCGGACGAGTTTGAAGGCTACACCCACCCGCACGCGGAGCGGATCGCCGCGCTCGGCGGCGAGTTGGCGAAGCTGTTCGGGCTGGGTCGGGCGGATCGCGCATCGCTGCGGCTGGCCGCGCTCGCGCACGATCTCGGCGAGATGGCGATGAAGCGCGATTACATTCGCCGCGCCGCGCCGCTCACCTTCGAGGAGCGGCTCGATCTGGCGCGTCACCCCGTCATCGGCGAACAGGAGGCCGCGCGCGCCGGTGCGGATCGCGGCACGCAACTGCTCGTGCGCTGGCATCAGGAATGGTGGAACGGCGCGGGCTACCCCGACGCTCTCTCGCGCGAACAAATCCCGCTCGCCGCGCGCATCCTCCGCGTCGCCGACGCTTATGCCGCGCTCACCGACGCGCGCCCCTATCGCCCCGCGCTCGCCGAAGCCGACGCGCGCCGTCATCTCGCGGAATGGGCGGGCTTGGAGTTCGACCCGCAGGTCGTCCGCGCCTTTCTCACCTTGAACAATCTCCCGGCCTTGCGCTCCTACGCGCGCCGCGACGAAGAGGCCGCCACCATGACCGCCGGCGCGCAGGCGCAACCCGAACCGGCGGGCGACGCCGCGAGCGACAACTCAGAACGCACACGAGACTTCGACAACCAACGCGACTCCGCCAGCTTCACGAAAGCCGACACAGACCGACATGCCTGATTACTCAGACCCAACGCCGCGCGGCTGGCTCGCTTTCGAGTTGAGCGTCCTGCGCCGCCTCCGCTTTCGTTCGCTCGTCAACCCTTTCGCGGGCGAGCCTGATCTGGAAACGCACGTCAAGCGTTGGGGCGTGCGCGTGGCCGCCAACGACGCGGCTCGTTGGGCTTGGATCAAGTCAATCGCCCGCGTCGAAAACAACGGCGAGCGGCTGGGCGCAGACGATCTCGACCTCCTGCTCGAAGACGTTTACGTGCCGCGCCACAAGTTGCGCAACCCCGCGCTCGGCCGCTGGTTCGGCGAGACGGATGCGTGGTGGTTCGACAACCTGCGGCAGAATGCGGAGAAACTGGACGGCGAGATCAAACAATCGCTCGCGCTCAATCTCGGCCTGCTGACCGGCGACTACGCGCTCTCCTTCGACGAGGGCACGCGCGAACTGCGCCAGCCGCTCTCGCGCGCCCTCCGCCGCCTGCACGAAACTCTAGCCCCGCCCTTCGACAACGGGCAGCCCAACACGAGCGCGAACAAAGACGCCCGCCAGTTCGTCGCCGAACAACGCGGCGACCTTCTCTTCCTGCGCCTGCCCGCGCGCGGGAGCGGCGGCGCGGGCGCGCGCAATTGCCTTCCCGCGTGGCGCGAGGAATGGGTGCGCGGCGACGCCGAATTTTGGGATGAGTTCGAGGCGGCGCGCGTGGGTCGGCTCGGCGGCCGCGTCGAGACCAAGCAGCAATACCTGCGCCTCGTCGAAGAACTGCTCGAAGCCGCCGCCCACCTCAAATCGTGGGCTATCGCGCATACGGAGAGCGGCTACACGACGACGGAAGAACTCGTCGAAACCATCCGCCGCGTCCGCAAAGTCGAAACCGTCTACACCAAAGACTTCTCCGAACTCCTCGGCGTGCGCGCCACCATCATCACGGCTTAGAGCGGTGACGGGTGACAGGTGACGGGTGACAGGTGACAAGTTGAAGCACAGAGATTGTCTTCAACTTGTCACCTGTCACCCGTCA
>DASQNL010000092.1:0-7785 GCA_035644995.1 Pyrinomonadaceae bacterium
TTTCAGGTTTCAGGTTTCAAGTTAAAGACCAAAGAACTATTCAGTCTTGAAACTTGAAACCTGAAACCTGAAACTTCCAGAGGTCATCATGAGCATGAATTTAAACGAACGCATCCCGAACAACGTGAATTTGTCGGAAGACAAGCGGCTCCAACGCGCGCTCGAAAAGTGGCTGCCCGACTATCTCAAATGGTGGAAAGATATGGGGCCGGAAGGCTTTCACGAGACGGAAGTTTATCTCCGCACGGCGATCAGCGTGCATCCCGACGGGTGGGCTAACTTCGACTACGTGAAGATGCCGGATTATAAATGGGGCATCTTCCTGAAGCCCGCCGACCAGAACGCGAAGGTCGGCTTCGGCGATAATCTGGGCATGCCGGTTTATCAGGAAGTGCCCGGCGAATTTCGCAACGCCCTGCGCCGCATCATCGTCACGCAGGGCGACACCGAACCGGCCTCCGTCGAACAGCAGCGCCAACTCGGCAAGACCTGCCCCTCGCTCTACGACCTGCGCAATCTCTTTCAGGTCAACGTCGAAGAAGGGCGTCACCTCTGGGCGATGGTCTACCTGCTCCAACGCTATTTCGGACAAGACGGCCGCGACGAGGCCGACGAACTGTTGCAGCGGCGCAGCGGCAACCCCGACAAGCCGCGCATCCTCGAAGCCTTCAACCAGCCCTGCGACGACTGGCTCAACTTTTTCTGCTTCACGATGTTCACCGACCGCGACGGCAAGTTTCAACTCGCCGCGCTCGCCGAGTCGGGCTTCGAGCCGCTGGCGCGCACCTGCCAGTTCATGTTGACGGAGGAGGCGCATCACCTCTTCGTCGGCGAAACGGGCGTCGGGCGCGTGGTCAAGCGCACCTCGCAGTTGATGCGCGAACACCCGGACGCAGACGTGCGCGAGCACAACGCGATCCCGCTCAACATCCTGCAACGCTACATCAACTTCTGGTTCTCCTACTCGCTCGATCTCTTCGGCGGCGAGATCAGTTCCAACTCCGCGGACTTTTTCGCCGCCGGTCTCAAAGGCCGCTACAAGGAGCGCGACAACTACGCCGAGCACACGGCCGCGCACGAATCCTTCACGCTCACGGTCATCGAAGAAGGCCAACTCAAGCAGCGCGAAGTTCCTCTGCGCAACGCGCTCAACGAAGTGCTGCGCGGCGAGTACGTCAAGGATTGCGAGCGCGCGCTCACGCGTTGGAATAAGTATATCCGCGACGAAGGCGTCGCGGCCGAACTCTACCTGCCGAGCACGCGCTTTCATCGTCACGTCGGCGAGTTCGCCGGGCACGCCTTCGACGTGCGCGGCAATCTCATCACCCAGGAAGAGTTCGAGCGCAACCGCGCCGAATGGCTGCCCTCGCTGGCCGACCGCGAATTCGTCCGCAGCCTCATGCGCCCCGTCACCGAACCCGGCAAGATGGCCGACTGGATCGCCCCGCCCGCCGCGGGCATCAAGGGCAAGCCGCTCGATTTCGAGTACGTCCGGCTGTAGGAATTTAATCATTGGTTCATTGGTTCATCGGTTCACCGGCGCGCTTCTTCATTGAATCAATGAACCAATGAACCAATGAACCAATGAATCAATTGTACTAATGAATCAACCGCTCGATTTCTCGCGCTACGATCAGAAGTTGGAGTTTATCCTGCGCACCGCGGCGCGCATTTTCGCCGAGAAGGGCTATCACCCGACCTCGATGCGCGACATCTCGCGCGCCACCGAGGTGAGCCTCGCCGGGCTGTATTACTACTGCAAGTCGAAAGAAGAACTGCTCTTTTTAATTCAGGACAACTGTTTCGGGCGCGTTCACGAACGCCTGCTCGAACGCTTGCGGGAGACGACCGACCCGGTCGCCAAGTTGCGGCTCGTCATCGAGAACCATCTCTCTTTCTTCGCCGCCAACATGGCGGAGATGAAGGTGCTCTCGCACGAGGCCGAATCGCTCGCGGGCGAAATGCGCGCGCACGTCACGGGGCGCAAGCAGCAATACACGCGCCTCGTCCGCCGCATCCTCTCCGAGGTGCAGCAGCAGGCGCGCGCGGGGCACGGCGGCGACGCCGCGCCGAAGCCCGACCTCACCGTCTCAACCTATGCCCTCTTCGGCATGATGAACTGGATTTACAACTGGTACGACCCGCGCGGCAAACTCTCCGTCGCAGACCTCGTGGACAACCTCGCGCGTCTCTTCCTCTCCGGCTTCCTTGCCGGAAACCCCGGCGACGAACTACAGTTCACCCCGAAGACGGCCAAGACCGAACGCCTCAGCGTCTGGCGCGCGACGTAGGCACTGGTTTGCGACGTAGGCACTGGTTTAAGGTGAGAAGAAATGAACCTGCGCATTTTTTGTTTATGCGTTGTTGCTTGCATTATTCTCCGGTGCGATGATTACGGGAGCAGCGGCCTTGCCCAAACACAGCCAAGCATGCAGTTCTCCAACAGGTTGGACGAGTTCGGCAATATTACCTGTGAAGATGAAATGGCTCGCCTTGACAACTTGTCCGTCCACTTACAAAGCAATCCCGGCTATCAAGGGTACATGATCGTCTATGGCGGTCGGCGCGGGAAGCGCGATGAAGCAAGAGCCCGCGCCGCTCGCATGAAGTTTTACCTCGTGCGAATCCGCGGCCTGTCCGCAGAACGGATCATTACGATCAATGGTGGATACCGTGAAGAACAAACAACTGAGCTTTGGTTGTTGCCTCCCGGCCAACCCGCACCAATTCCGACGCCGACCGTTAAAGCCAAAGATGTTCGATTGAGAGGCCGCGTGAAGGTGCGCGGATATAATTGTGGTGCGTTCATAGGATAAGGCGATAACATTAAGTTGATTGGAGCAAAATAATAAATGTCGGAAGCGAAGGTTCGAGAGACGGAGGCGGGCGGCAAGCTCGTGCGGTACGCGGCCGAGGGCGGCATCGCGGTGTTGACGCTGAACGATCCGCCGGCTAACACCTACAGCTACGAGATGATGGGCGAACTCGACCGCGCCATCCTCGCGGCGCGGATGGACGAGAGCGTTCAGGTCATCGTCATCACGGGGAGCGGCGAGAAGTTTTTCTGCGCGGGCGCGAATATCGCGATGCTTCAGAGCGTGACGCCCACCTTCAAATACTATTTCTGCCTCCACGCGAACGAGACGCTGTCGCGGCTGGAGCAGACGCCGAAACTCGTGATCGCGGCCATCAACGGCCACTGCGTCGGCGGCGGTCTGGAAGTGGCGATGGCGGCCGACATCCGCATCGCGCGCAAGGGAGCGGGCAAGATGGGCTTGCCGGAAGTTTCCCTGGGCGTGCTGCCGGGCACGGGCGGCACGCAGCGACTCGTGCGCATGGTGGGCAAGTCGCGCGCCATCGAGTTGATGACGACGGGCGAGCTTTTCGATTTTGAGCGCGGCGCGGAACTCGGCCTCGTGAACCACGTCTACGAAGCGGAGACGGGCGAGGCGTTCATGCGGCAGGCGCTCGACTACGCCGCGAAATTCACCACCCCGGACAAGGCCGCGCACGCCGTCGGGCGCATCAAGCGCGCCGTGCAGACGGGCGCGGAGATTCCCTTCGAATCCGCGCTCGCGCTCGAACGCGAACTCCAACAACAACTCTTTCAATCCGCGGACGCGCGCGAAGGACTCGACGCCTACGTCGGCAAACGAAAGCCGCAGTTCAAAGGGAAATAATTGTCAGTTGTCCGTGGTCAGTTGTCAGTTGTTCCTGATTCACAGGCAGCAACCTAAAGATAAACATCTCAGCCTGCGTTAAGAGACAAACAACTGACCACGGACAACTGACCACGGACGTTCTTCTATGTCTGAGCAATTCATCAAAGTCCGCGTGCGCGAGCGCATCCTGACGATCACGCTGGATCGCGCCGACAAGTTGAACGCCTTCGCCGGGCACATGCGGCGCGATCTGGGTGAGACGTTGGAGCGCGCGGGCAGCGACGACGATGTGCGCGTGGTGGTGATCACGGGCGCGGGGCGCGCCTTCTGCGCGGGCGGCGACGTGGCGGCGATGGACGAGATCATGGGGCGCGGCGACACGGACGAGTTCGCGCGCATGCTCGGCGCGGGGCGGCGCGTGGTGACGACGATCCGCGAGATGGTCAAACCCGTCATCGCTTCGATTAACGGCGCGGCGGCGGGGGCGGGGTTCAATCTCGCGCTCGCGTGCGACCTGCGCATCGCGGCCGAGTCGGCGAAGTTCAGCCAGTCGTTCGTGAAGATAGGGTTGCACCCGGATTGGGGCGGAACCTATTTCCTGCCGCGCATCGTGCCGTCGAACGTCGCCTGCGAGATGTTCTTCCTCGGCGACACGATTGACTCGACGCGCGCCCTCGCGCTCGGACTCGTCAACCGCGTCGTGCCCGACGACGAACTCGCGGCCGAGACGCAGAGCCTCGCCGAACGCCTGCGCGACGCGCCGCCCGAATCCATCGCCGCCGCCAAGCACGCCGTCTATCTGAGCCACCACGCCGGACTCCAAGAGATGTTGCAGTACGAAACCGAGGCGCAACTTCGCTGCTTCCAAACGACCGAGGCGCGCGAGCGCGTGCGCGCCTTCGTCGAGAAACGCACCCCGCGCCCGCAACGATAGAGAGTTTCAGGTTGTAGGTTTCAGGTTTCAAGTTAAAACGCCGCAGAACCTCAAACTTGAGACTTGAAACTTGAAACCTGAAACTTGAAACCTGAAACTTGAAACCTAAAACCTGAAACTTGAAACCTGAAACCTTGAAGCTGGAAGGTAAAATCGCACTTGTGACGGGCGGCGGGCGCGGCATCGGCCGCGCCATCGCGTTCGCGTTCGCGCGCGAGGGCGCGCAGGTCGCCCTCTGCTCGCGCACGGGCGTCGAACTCGAACGGGTGGCGGATGAAATCCGCCGGGAATGCGGCGTGGAAGTACACCACGGCGTGTGCGACGTGTCAGACCCGTCGGCGGTAAAGGAATTTTTCCTCTCCGCCGACAACGCCTTCGGGCGCGGCGCGGACATTCTCGTCAACAACGCGGGCATCGCCGAGAGCGCGCCCGTCACGCGCACGGACGACGCGCACTGGCGGCGACATCTCGCCGTCAATCTCGACGGCGCATTCTATTGCACGCGCGCCGCGCTTCCCCGGATGCTTGAGCGCGGCTGGGGGCGCATCATCAACGTCGCCTCCATCGCGGGCAAGACCGGCGCGCCCTACATCGCGGCCTACGCGGCGTCGAAGCACGGCGTCCTCGGCCTCACGCGTTCCGTCGCGCTCGAAGTGGCGTCGAAGGGCGTGACGGTCAACGCCATCTGCCCCGGCTACGTCGATACGGACATGACGACGCACGCCGTCGAACAGATCGAAGCGAAGACCGGCCGCACGGCCGCCGACGCGCTTGAGGCCATCAAGCGCATGAGTCCGCAACATCGTCTCGTCACGCCGGAAGAGGTGGCCGCGCTCGCGCTCCTCCTGGCCTCCGAAGACGGGCGCGGCATCACCGGGCAGGCCATCAACGTCGACGGCGGCAGCGTGCTGTACTGATTGATTCATTGATTCATCGGTTCATTGATTCATTTACTCATTGAACCAATGAACCGATGAATCGATGAACCGATGAACCGATGAACCGATGAACAAATCCCTGACGCTCATCAACCCCGCATCGCTCGGACGCCCGCGCGGCTATGCCAACGGCGTGCTCGCCCCGGCGGGCGGCGCGTGCTTGTTTATCGCCGGGCAGATCGGTTGGGACGAGGAGCAGAAACTCGTCGGCGCGGATTTCGTCGCGCAGTTCGAGCGCGCGTTGGCAAACGTCGTCGCGGTCGTCCGCGAGGCGGGCGGCACGCCCGAACAGATCGCGCGCCTCGTCATCTACGTCACCGACAAAGAGGAATACCGCGCGCGCCAGAGCGAGATCGGGGCGTCGTGGCGTAAGCTCATGGGGCGACACTTCCCGGCGATGGCGCTCGTCGAGGTCAAGGGGTTGCTCGAAGACGGCGCGAAAGTGGAGATTGAAGGCATCGCGGTGCTATAAGCCCTCGTCAAATTAAGAGGAGACAGAAATGCAGCGTTCCACCTCACGAACACTAAAGATAGTTCCGGGTTTGATCGGTCTGGCGGTCGGCGGAGTCGTCGGGTTTCTCCTCCGTCCTTCGGCTTTTCTCGTCGGCCAACTTCCTCTCGGCGTTGTCGTCACGCGCGGCGAGTACTTGAGCGGAATCGACCGGCTGTATAAACAGACCGCGGAACTTTCGTTTAATTACGTGCTTGTCGGAGCGATCACGGGGGTCGTGCTCGGAGTAGTTTTAGGCTATTTCATTCCGAAGGAAAGAAGCTGAATTTTTAAAGCATGTTTGAGCCGAAAAGTTTTCTCTACGAAGTGAGCGACGACGGGGTGGCGTGGATCACGCTCAATCGCCCGGAGCGTCTGAACGCGCTGACGTTTGAAGTCTATCGTGAGTTGACCGATGCGTTCGCCGCGTTGCAAGACGAGCGGGCGGTGCGCGCGGTCGTCGTCACGGGCGCGGGGCGCGCGTTCTGTTCGGGCGGCGACGTGCGCGACATCATCGCCGACCTCCAAACGTTCGACATTCGGGAACATCTCCAATTCACCCGGCTCACCTGCCAACTCATCCGCAACATGCGGAATTTGCGTAAGCCCGTCATCGCCAGTTTGAACGGCACGGCGGCGGGCGCGGGCGCGGTCATCGCGCTCGCGTGCGACCTGCGCATCGCGGCCGAAGAGGCGCGCATCGCGTTTCTCTTCGTCCGCGTCGGGCTGTCGGGCGCGGACATGGGCGCGGCCTATTTGTTGCCCCGCTACGTCGGGCTGGCGAAGGCGACGGAGTTGCTCTACACGGGCGACTTTCTCTCCGCGCACGAGGCCGAACGGATCGGACTCTATAATCGCGTCGTCGCGGCCGCGGAACTCGAAGCGGAAACGCGCTCGCTCGCCCTCCGGCTCGCGCGCGGCCCCTCGTTCGCGCTCGCCATGACCAAAGAGATGCTCAACCGCGAGTTGCACGTTGACCTCGACACCGCGCTCGAATGGGAGGCGCAGGCGCAATCGGTCTGCCTGCAACACCCCGACTTCCGCGAAGCCCACGAAGCCTTCAACGCGAAGCGCGAGCCGGTGTTCAACAAAAGCCGTGAATCGTGAATCGTAAATCGTGAAGAGACGGAAAACGGCTTTTCTCGATTTACGATTCACGATTTAGGATTCGCCTATGGATCGCTTTATCGAAGAGACGCCGTTTTTCACCGCCGACCATTTGCGGCTGGCGGCCAGTGTCGCCAGTTTCGTGTGGCGCGAGATCGAGCCGCGCGCCGGGGGCGAAGAGGATGAGGCGGATCAGGGGAAGTCCGACGAGCGGTTTCGCGAATTGGTCGCGCTGCTGGCGCAGGCCGAATTGCTGCGCTATGCGGTGGCGCGGCCGCAAGCTCCGTTCGACGTGCGCGCGCTCTGCCTGCTCCGTGAGGAACTGTCTTACTCGTCGCCGCTGGCCGACCTCGCCTTCGTGATGCAGGGTCTCGGCACGCACGCGATCAGCCTCGCCGCGCCCGCGCATGTGCGCGACTTCTGGCTGGCGCGCGCCGTCGAAGGGCGCGCCGTCGCCGCCTTCGCGCTGACCGAACCGGAAGTCGGCTCGGACGTGTCCGCCATTCAAACCACCGCGCGCCGCGACGGCGACGGCTACGTGCTCGACGGCCGCAAACGTTTCATCTCCAACGCCGGGCTGGCCGACTTCTACACGGTCTTCGCGCGCACGGGCAGCCGCGCCGATGGGCGCGCGGAGATTTCCGCCTTCGTCGT
>DASQNL010000093.1:0-7970 GCA_035644995.1 Pyrinomonadaceae bacterium
CGGCGAACAATTCACGCACGCGCTTCTGGAGAATAACGGCGTGGTCGTCGCCGCATCGCTCCTGGAGCGTCTGAGCTTGCAGGTCGGCGACGAGGTTAAGATCGGCAACTCGACCTTTCAGATACGCGGCGTGACGGCGCAGGAGCCGGGCGCGACCGGCGGCTTTCGCATCGGCCCCCGTGTCTTCATCGCGCGCGGGGCTATCGCCGCCACGGGCTTGACCGGCTTCGGCAGCCGGGCGCGCAACCGGATTCTCTTGAAAACGCCGCCCGCCGAATTGAACGCCCTTGTCGCGGACTTGCGCGCGGGGCTGAAAGGCAGTCTCGTCAGCGTGCGCTCCTACAAGGATTCGCAGGAAGGTTTGAACGAACAGTACACGCGCTCGGAGAACTACCTGTCTTTGACGGGCTTGGTCATCCTCGTGCTCGGCGGCATCGGCGTGTCGAACGTGACGCGCGTCTTTATCGAACAGAAGAAACGCACCATCGCCGTGCTCAAATGCGTGGGCGCGTCGAGCCGGATGATCACGGGCGTGTATCTGGCGCAGGTGCTCGCGCTGGGGTTGGCGGGCAGCCTTTTCGGCGTCGTGCTGGCGCGCGGGGCGTTGCTGTTCGTCGCGCGGCGTTTCAGCGAGACGCTGCCTCCCAACATGAGTTACGAGTTGACGGCGGGCGCAATCGCGCAGGGGCTGACGCTCGGCCTGCTCATCTCGCTGCTGTTCTCCGCGCTGCCGCTGCTGCGCGTGCGCCGCATCAAACCGAACATGCTGCTGCGCGAGGACACGGCAACAACCGGCGGCGAGGCGACGGCCGCGACGAAAGGCCGCCGGCTCGAACGTTTGCGCGGCGCGCTCTCGATCAGGCGCATCGGAGCCGCACGCGCGCTCGTCGCGCTCGGCGTCACGGGCGGACTCGTCGCGCTCGCGGCGTGGCAGGCCGGTTCAATCCGCGTGGGCGCGTTCTTCATGGCGGGCTTGGGGCTGACGGCGGGCGCGCTGCAACTGACGGCGATGCTCATCATCTTCCTCGTCCGGCGGGCGCGCCACGTGCGCTCGTTCGCGCTGCGGCACGCCGTCAACAGCCTGTACCGGCCGGGCAACCAGACGCGCGTCGTGGTGCTGGCCGTCGGGCTGGGCGCGTTCCTCGTCATCGCCACGCAATCGCTGCAACAGAATCTCGTGCGCGAGTTCGACCCGGCGGCGCGCGCGCGGTTGCCGAACATGTTCTTGATCGACGTGCAGAAGGATCAGAAGGAGGGCGTCGAAGAGTTGATCACGCGTGCGACGGGCGAACGCCCCACGCTCGTCCCGACGGTGCGCACGCGCATCGCCGCGATCAACGGCCAGAACATCGACCTCGACGATAAAGCGCGCCGCCCGCAACGCGGCATGTTGGGGCGCGAGTACGTCGTCACGTACCGGCCGCAACTCGAAGCGAACGAAACTATCGTCGCGGGGAAATTCTGGGACGCCGAGCCTGCGGGCGAGCCGGAGGTGTCCATCGAAGAGGGCATGCAGGGCTTGGCGGGACTCGACGTGGGCGGCACGATCACGTTCGACATTACGGGTCGCCGCCTGACGGCGCGCGTCACGAGCATTCGCCGCGTTGACTGGCGCAACTCGCGCACGGGCTTCCTCGTCCTCTTCCGGCCCGGCACGCTGGAAAACGCGCCGCAGATGTTGATCGCGCCCATCAACGGCCCCGCGACCGACGCGGAGCGCGGCCGTTTCCAACGCGCGCTCTTAGACAAGTACCCGAACATCTCCGTGATCGACGTGGCGGACATCATGCGCGCCGTGACGCGAATTTTGAACAACGTGACGCTGGCCGTCTCGTTCATCGGCGGCTTCGTGCTCCTGAGCGGCGTGCTCATCCTGGTCGGCTCGATTGCCATGACGAAGTGGCAGCGCGTCTATGAGGCGGCCGTCTTGAAGACGCTTGGCGCGAAGCGCAAGATGCTGCTCTCGATCATGCTGGCGGAGTATGGGCTGCTCGGCCTGACGGCGGGCACGGTGGGCACGCTCGCGGCGGTCGTCCTCTCTTACGCGCTCTCGCGGTTCGTGTTTGAAATCCCGTGGAGCTTTACGCCGTGGCTCTACCTCGGCGGGCTGGGCGCGACCGTGTTGCTCGTCGCGGCGGTCGGCGCGCTGTCGAGCTTCGACTCACTCACGCGCAAGCCGCTCGCGGTGTTGCGCGCCCCTTAGAGAGTTGCGCCGCGCGGAGAGTTTTCCGAAGCGGAGTCGTTCAATGTCAGAGGGAGGCCGGCGGCGACAGGGCGAAGACGAGGCGGCCGGCGGTCGCCTCCGGGAGCGCGCCCCACGCAGCTATGTCGAGGTCGATGCGTGCGAGCGTGGCCGGGAGCATCGGCGCGTGCTCGCCCGTCAAGCGTCCGAGTAGCTCCTGAAGGCCGGGATTGTGCCCGACGAGGAGAAGCATCTCGGCCTCGCCTCCCGCTGCCGAGACGACTTCGATCAGTTGCTCCGCGGTCGCTTCATAGATGCGGTCGTCGAATAGCAGGCGGGTGCGTAATCGCGCCGCTTCGAGCACGCGGTCGGCGGTCTGGAGAGCGCGGGTGGCGGGCGAGCAGATCACGGCTTCGGGTCGGAGTTGCCTGCGCCGGAGCAGTTGGCCGATGAGCAGGGCGTCGGCGCGGCCTTCCTCGACGAGCGGGCGGTCGAAGTCGCGCTCGGTGGGGCTGATGCGGGTCGGTTTCGCGTGGCGAAGCAAAAGCAGTGTTTTCATAGTGAGGCGACGGCGTCGAACAATTTCGGGAAACCGCACCGGGAACTTTTAGCACGAAGCGAAGGGCGATTTATACCGCGCGTGCGCGCCTGTGCTTGCCGGGCGTTCCGCCTCTCCGCGTCGTCTGCGTTAATATCCTGACGTTATTCATCCGGCGCGAACTTAAGGTGAGAAGAATTATGACCGCACGCACCATCGTCATCGGCGACATCCACGGCTGCTACGACGAACTTCTGGCGTTGCTCGAACGCGTTCAGGCGGGCGCGCAAGATCGCATCATCGCCGTCGGCGATCTCATCGTGAAGGGCGAACGCAATCGAGAGGTGCTCGACCTCTTCATGGCCGACGCGCGCTTCTCCTCCGTGCTCGGCAACCACGACCGCGCCATCCTGCGCTACTGGCGCGGCAAGAAGAAAAAACTGAACGAGCAGCAACACGATTGCCGCCGCGAACTCGAAAGCGGGCGCGAGCGTTACGAATCCTATCTCGCCTCTTTGCCCTTGACGCTCGACCTGGGCGCGCACCTCGTCGTGCACGCGGGCTTGCGTCCCGGCATCGCGCTCGAAGACCAGTCGGTTAAAGATTTGACGGAACTGCGCGGGCTTGAAGGCAAGCGTTCGAGTCCGAAGGGGACGCCGTGGTACGAAGTTTACGACGGGGCGCAGACCGTCCTGTTCGGCCACTGGCCGGCGGCGACCGTGCGGCGCGGCGCGCGCGCCATCGGACTCGACACCGGCTGCGTCTACGGCTACGAACTCACCGCCTACATCATCGAGACGGGCGAGTTTGTGCAGGTCACAGCCGCGCGCGCCTATGATGACCCCGGCAAGCGTCTGCGCAAGGCGAGGAAGCGGCTGGGGAAAGAAGGGATGAAGGATGAGGGATGAGGGATGAATAAAAAAACTCAATCTCTTGAATGCTTCTCTTGATTCATCCCTTATCCCTCATCCCTCGTCCCTCTTTTTACATCCTTAACAATCTTTTATCGTCGTCTTAACCAACGGCCGCGACGTTTCAGGGATACTCTCCGCGAGTTTGAATGTCTCATTGCCCCGGAGAAAGAACCATGAAACGAATTAACCTACTCTGCAAACGCCTGCTGCTCGCCTGCGCCGTCTCGATGTTCGCCGCTTCGGTCTGCGGGGCGCAAACGCCGCCCGACCACAAGGCCGCTCCCGACAAAGAGCGCGCCGCCGACAAATCCTCCGCGCTCGACGAAGAACTGTCCAAGACGCCCGCGGGTCGGACGGTCGCCAAATTCTTCGCCGCCTTCAACAGCGGCGACCTCAAAACCATGCGCGCCTTCCACGAAAGTTTCGGCGGCGACCCGGAGAACGCCGAGAAAGATTTGGAGGTCTATGAGCAGACCGGCGGCCTCAAACCGCACAGCCTGACAAGCGCGGCCAAAGATAAAATCGCCGTGCTCGTGCAGACGAAGAAAGACGCGCGCTGGCTCGCCTTCCAGTTCACCTTAAACACGCAGGAGCCGTACAACATCAACGACCTCAACCTCCGCCCCGCCTCGCCGCCCGCAAACTAAACAGTGAACGCAGTAACGTCGAGCTTAAGAAGCTGTTTGAAAAGTAAAGCTGTGTTTGTCCCACAGGGACATTTGATCATAGCCCAGCCATTCATGGCCGGGATGGTGAACGTGCCCTTCGACAGAGAGTCCCAGGAGGACGATTGAATGGTGATGAACATTCAATCGTCCCTCCGGGACTCAAACTTTATCCTGCTGCCCGACCCCCGGCACTAAAGTGCCGGGCTATTAGCAATCGTCCCTCACGGGACTCGTTCAAACAGCTTCTTAGCGCAAGGCCGCCTCTTGAAGTTAGACGTTACTGCGTTTCGCCTTCACACTTTATCGACCTTCACACTTTATCGAGAGGCGTCGGGTTAGCATCAGGGGGCGCGGAGAGGGGCGCGGTTGATCTCAAATCCGAGATCAACCGCGCCCCTCTCCGCGCCCCCTGGCCGGCGTCCTCCGCCTCCGTGTTTCGGGTCGGGCGGCGAACCGGGGTCGAAGCGGCGGCGCGACGGCGACGATCTGTGCGACCGCGTGCATCGTTAAGCGCTCCGGCCGCCGTCCGTCTTATCGCAGGCTGTCGCCGAGCGTCAGGGCGTGCAGGCGATTGCCCTGCGAGGCGTAGAGCAAGCCGGTCTCCTCGGCGGTGGTGAAGCGCGGGTCGGGGTGTTCGAGACGGAGTTCGCGTTCGGTGCGCCCGTTGTTGAGATTGACGCCCGCGAGACCGTTGCCGCCCGACTTCAAGTTCGTATAGTAGTACATCCACTGGCCGCGCAGGGCGGCGAGCCGTTCGCGCCGCCAGAGAAAACGCGAGAGGCGCGCGAGTTGGCTGGCGGGGTCGAGGCGGTCGAGGAGTCGTTCGTCCAGATCGCGTGCGGAGGGGCGCGGGAGGTCGGAGATGGTGGCGCGCGGCACGCTGGGCAAGCGGAAGTCGGCGGCGGCGCGCGCCCGCGCGGCGATGCCGTAGGGGGTGAAGCGGCGCGTGATCTCCTGACGCGCCGCGCCGGCGGCCAGCGAAGTGAGACTCGGCAGCGTGTTGCGCGCCGTGAGTCCAGACCAACGCAGCGCGCTCGCGGCGCGCGAGGCCGTGCGGACGCCGCCGAAGACGCTCGAAGCCGTGCCGCCGTAGCGGAAATAGAGCGAGGCGGCGCGCGCGGCAATCGCGCCGACGGTGCGAAAGATACCGCGCCCCGGCGGCGTGTGGCGCGTGCGCCACAACTCCGCGCCGCTCCGCGCGTCGAAGGCCGCGATCTCGTTGCGCCCGCCGACGACCGCCGCGCCGCGCTCGTTGACGAGGACGAAGGCCGCGCGTTCGATCTTGTGCGAGATTTTGGAGCGACGTTTGCCCGTCGCCGTGTCTATCCAGATGAGGTCGTCGCGGTCGGCGATGAGAATGGTGGAAGCATCGGGCAGCGCGAGATTCGTGATGCCTTTGTCCGCCCCCTTGTAACGCCAGCGCACCTTGCCCGTCGTCGTGTCAATCGCGCTCACGCCGTAGGGGCCGCGCTCGGCCGTCTCGCCGTCCTTGAGGCGGGTGAACTGTCCGCCCGTGCGCACGTAGAGCGTCGCGCCCTCGCCCCCAAGTATCATTTCGGGCGCGAGGCCGACATCTTTCGCCTCCCACGCCACTTCAAAACGAGAGCGCGAGACGGCGCGCACGCGCCCGCGCCCGGAAGTGTAGATGTAGCGTTCGTCGAAGACGGGGTCGGCTTCAGTCAACGCCAGCCCCTCTTCGTTGACGCGAAACCGCTCGCGCTCGCGGCTCTTGCCCGTCGGCGCGTCGAACGACGTGAGTCCCTCGTAGAAGAGATAGAGACGGCCGTCGGCGAAAAGCGGCGGGTGATAGTTGTCGAGCGTGAAATTCGTCTCCACCTCCGCGCCGTCTTCGCCCCAGGCCGCGGGCATCAATTCCACCTCGCCCGTCTCGTGTTTCCACAACTCGTCGCCGTCCCTGAGGTTGAAGACGTGCGTCACCGGATGCTTCTTCAACGCGTCGCCCGACTTGCCCTTCGCGCCGCGCACGAGCACCACGGCGAGCCGCTGTTCTTCCGTGTCCACGGCCATCTGCATGACGCTGCCGCGCACGCGGTCGCTTTGCCAGAGCCGGTCGCCCGTCAGGATGTCGGTCGCTTCGAGGCGCGTCTTGCCGTCGTTTTCCAAACTGAGAAGGAGGATGTCCGTGCCGGGCACGGGCGCGATGTCGGTCTCGTCGAGCCGCACGTTCTTGCGTCGCCAGAGGATTTCGCCGCGCTCGCCGTCAACCCCGTAGAGCGACGCTCGCGTGCCGACGAGCAGAACGCCCATCTCCGTCGACTGGTAGAAACGCACGTCGCCGTCGAAGCGCGCAGACCAACCCGTGGCCGCGGCCTGCGTCGCGGGCGGAAAGCCGCTGGAGGCGGCGGCCAGACACAAGAGGGCGAGCGCTTGAGAAAACGCGCGCCGGAAGGAAAAAGGTCGAAATCGCATCATCAAAAAACTCCCCCGGCGGCCGTGGCTTGTGGCCGCCCCATGTCAGTCTATAACCGTGCCGCGCGGATGCAAAACCGCGCCCGCGGATGACCGCGCGCACGCGGGATTTACATATTTTGGCCGGACGGGTATAAACTGAAGTGGCAGACAACTTGATAACCAACGCAATCGAACTTCTCCCCCGCACTCTCCACCCATTCCGGTGCCGGCCGTACTGTCTCTCCACGCGGCGCGGCGTGTGTTCACTAACAGCTAAGATGCTTTGCAGAGGCGTGCGGGCGAGGGGTTTTTTGCCACGAACCGAAAATTCCTTTCCGGCCTAGTTAACAACATTTTTTTGGAAGGACGCGATGCGAAATCAACAGGCAACTCCAGACACACTCGACACCAAGCTGCTCTTGAAAACCCTGATGGCCTTCAAGAAGGGCGACTTCTCACAACGCCTCCCGACGGAATGGACGGGCGAGGCCGGCAAGATCGCCGACACCTTGAACGACATCATGGAATTGAACGACCAGACCGTCAAAGAACTCGAACGCGTCAGCCGCGTCGTCGGCCGCGACGGCAAGATCACGCAACGCGCCACTTTGGCGGGAGCGCACGGCTCGTGGGTCGAAGTGGTTGATTCGGTCAACATGCTCATCGACGACATGGCGCGCCCCACCAACGAAATCACGCGCGTCATCGGCGCGGTCGCCAACGGCGACCTCTCGCAGCGCATGGCGCTCGACGTAGAAGGCCGCCCGCTCAAAGGCGAGTTCCTGCGCTCCGTCAAGATCGTCAATTCGATGGTGGATCAACTCGGCTCCTTCGCCTCGGAAGTGACGAGGGTGGCGCGCGAAGTGGGCACGGAAGGGAAGCTCGGCGGCGAAGCGAAAGTGAAAGGCGTCGCGGGCACTTGGAAGGACTTGACCGACAGCGTCAACTCCATGGCGGGCAACCTCACCGCGCAGGTGCGCAACATCGCGGACGTGACGACGGCGGTCGCCAACGGCGACTTGTCGAAGAAGATCACGGTGGACGTGAAGGGCGAGATACTGGAACTGAAGAACACGATCAATACGATGGTGGATCAGTTGAACTCGTTCGCGTCGGAAGTGACGAGGGTGGCGCGCGAGGTGGGGACGGAAGGGAAGTTGGGCGGGCAGGCGGACGTGCGCGGCGTGGCGGGCACGTGGAAAGACCTGACGGACAATGTGAACTCGATGGCGAGCAACTTGACGGGTCAGGTGCGC
>DASQNL010000094.1:0-1972 GCA_035644995.1 Pyrinomonadaceae bacterium
GGTTGGTATAACAAGTTTGCCGGGCATGGCGCAATCCGGGGCTTCGCTTTCTACGATAAGACCAAGCGCGACGAGTTCGCCGGGGCGACAGCCGCGCCGGGCGGCGACATCGCCGGCGCACTGGATGCGACGCCCGCCTACTTCATTCCGCCGAGTGTTGAAGAGTATAAGATCGTCAAGCGTCGTCTCTTCCAAAACGCGCGGAGCATCTGGAAAGAACTCGGCCGTACCGATAGCTTCTCGACCAACGGCGCGTATCCGCTCGAACTCGTTCTCAAGTTGATGCCCGACCTCGCGCGGCTCGGCGCGTATCACATCCGAAACGGCGCGGTTGAATTCAAAGAGTTCGCGGCGGCCATGATCGAGGACTTAGGCGACGGGATTCGCCCGCACTTGAAACGCGTCCATAAAGAGGCGCATAATTTAGTCGGAGGTGCAGATGAGCGAAAAGAAACCACCGCCGCCGCGAATTCTCAGCAAGGTCAAGACTCAGCCCGACATAGATTTGACCAACGGGGAGATGCTAACGCCGGGGACACTTTTACTGCCGGCTCCAACGGAGGTATCGGGATTAACGGACGCGGAGTTTCGCGTGCTCAACAAACGGGCGTCCAATATGACGGAAGCGGACAAACAGACACTCAACGAGGTGCTGATAAAGTTAGCAGCGCAGAGGCCGGAACTAATCCCGCTGGAGACATTGCTAGCGGAGTTGCAGCGCGAGGTTCAACCGGTCAACCCGGAGCCACCCAACAACCGGGGCAGAAGGATAGTAATACCGCCGGAAACACCGCCAAATCCGGCATGGAGCCGTCAGGAGCCAGAACCCGCGAGCGATCATTCCCGAAAACTCTCGACGCCGCTGGACTCGAAGGCGGGAATGACCGAACCTATCGAGTAGTTTCCCACGCCGAGGCGCAGGCCGCCGCCGAGCAGATCATCGCCGACAAGGGCGTGGACGGCGCAATCGAATGGCTGGCCGCCGCCGATGACATTGGATCGGAACACACCGCTCTCGCCTACCAACTTCTCGACCAACTGGACGACGACCGCGCCGTCGGCGTCGCCGCCGACATTTCCCGCAAACTCACCCGGCAGGGGCAGGCCGTCGCGGCCGCTCAGATCGTCTCCCGCCTCGCGCCGGCGCGCGTCGTCGTCGTTGCATCTCGGATCGCCGAAGAGGCCGGGCGCGATCTCTCGGCCGACGACATCGCAAAATTAAAAGAACTGGCCGCGAAGGCATCCGCAGCCGAGGAACGCGCCGACGCGCTCGACGAGCGTGTTGCCGAACAGACCCGTTCCTTCGAGGAATCGCACCGTCTCGCCGACGAGCGCATTTCGCGGCTTGAGGCCGAATTAGAGCAGGCTCAAAAAGACCTGGCGAGCGCACGCAAACGCCTGGCGTCCGCTCTGATCGAAGAGTCGAAGGTGGAACCGCTCGAAAGAAAGGTCGCCAACCTCCAGGCGCAATTACGACGGGCACGGGAGGAAAAAGAATCGCGCCGTCGCGCGCGCGCCGTCAGAACCGCCGTCACCGTGCGCGCGAACGCCTTAACGAAGCGTTTCGACAAACTGGAGGATGAAGCCCGCGCCCGCATTGCCGCGCGCGTAGCTGCCCGTCAGACCGAACGCTCCGAAGGCGTCGAGTACCGCAACGCGGGTGTTCCCCTCCCCGTGGCCGACGCGCGCGATATGGCTATCATCGGCGCGGCCAAGATGGCGCGCGGCGTCGTCAATTTCGCCGCGTGGTCGTCTGAAATGATGGCGGACTTCGACGAAGAGATTCGGCCGTTCCTGAGCGCCCTTTATCTGCGCTCGATGCAAACACTCCGGGAAGAACGCGCCGCCTTGCGGGAAGAGAGATTGAAGCGCGCGGCCGTGCGCCGGATCATCACGCCCGACACGACGACGGAAGAGATAGACGCGCTCCTGAAGGATGCCGAAGCTCTCGCGCCGTTGATGCGCGAGGCCG
>DASQNL010000095.1:0-13272 GCA_035644995.1 Pyrinomonadaceae bacterium
CTTCGCGGCCGAGAAGTCGCGCGCGGCGGAACTTGAGAGCGTGATCAATCAGATGGACGAGGGCGTCATCATCGTGGACGCGCGCGGGCGGTATCGCGTCAACCCGGCGGCGGCGCGCATCATCGGGCGCAAGCCCGGCGAGTTTCGCGATGGCGTGGACGCGCTCATCACCGACATGGCCTTGCGCGATCTGCGCGGCAACGTGTTGCCCGCCGAAGCGACGCCGCTCGGACGCGCGCTCGCGCGCGGCGAACACGTCTCCGGCGAGCACGTCCAGATCATTCGCGGCGAGGACGAGGAAGGCGTGCTGGCCGTCAGCGCAACGCCGCTCACGACCGACGGCGGCGGGCGCGAAGGCGTCGTGGCCGTCTTCCGCGACATCACTCCGGAGGTCAGGCAGTACAAAGAGTTGATGGGCGCATATGGTCGCCTGCGCGAACACGACCGGCTCAAATCGGCCTTCGTCGCCAACGTCTCGCACGAACTGCGGACGCCGCTCAACGTCATCATCGGTCTCTGCCAGTTGCTCGAACGCGACCGCCGCCAGCCGCTCGCGCCCTTGCAATCCGAAGCGGTCGAGCGCATGGGGCGCAACGCGCGCTCGCTGCTCGAACTCGTCAACGACCTGCTCGACTATTCGCGGCTGGAAGCGGGACGTTCCGCGCTGCACCTGGAGAACGTGGACGTGAGCGCGGTGACGGAAGATGTCGTCGGGAGTTTCGCCGCCGAAGCCGGGGAGAAGCGCGTGCAACTGCAAGCGGAAATTTCGCCCGCGCTCGGCCTCGTCACGACCGACCGCCACAAACTCTCGCAGGTGATCACGAATCTCGTGAGCAACGCCGTGAAGTTCACGGCGACGGGCACGATCCGCATTTGCGCCGCGCCGCTTGACGATACGCACTGGTTTCTGGAGGTGAGCGACACCGGCATCGGCATCTCGCGCGAGGCTTTGAGTTTCATCTTCGACGAGTTCAGGCAGGTTGACGACCGTCTCACGCGCCCCTACAGCGGAGTCGGCCTCGGCCTCGCCATCACGCGCAAGATCGTCGAACTGCTCGAAGGCGAGATCGCCGTCGAGAGCCGCCCCGAAGAGGGCAGCCGCTTCCGCATCGTCTGGCCGCTCAACGCACGCCCGCGCACCGGAACCGGCTCGCTCATCCAAGACGTTGCCATGACCGCTTTCAACCATGAACAGGCGGCCGACCCCCATCCGGGGCAGACGAAGTTGCGCGCCCGCACGGGATGAAAACAGGGTGACGGGTGACAAGTGACAGGTGACGAGATAAAATCCCGGCATTCCGAGTTCTGACTTGTCACCCGTCGCTTGTCACTCTTAAAAAGCTATGTCTGCTAAACCGAACACGGACGCCGCCGACGATGCGCGGCGAAAAATCTTCATCATCACGGCGATTGCGAGCGCGCTCCTGATCGCGTTGCTGGTCTTCTGGGCGACGCGCCCCGGTTCGAGCGGCGCGGGGCAACAACCGCAACTCGCGGGCGCGCTGCGTGCGGGCGCGCCTGAATTCGCGCAGGCGCGCGAGCGCGTGATCGTCGACTTCAACCCGGACGACCATGCGCTGGTGTCAACCCGCGCCATCGGCGACGAGGTCATCAACATGACGCCGAAGGTGCGCAACTTCACGGGGCGCACGCTCAATGGCCTGGAGTTGCAGGCGACCGTGGTTGATCTGGCGGGCAATCCCATCCAGCAACGCACGGTCATCGTCATCCCGAACCGCCAGCCTGAACTCGAAAATAACAAAGTGTTGGAAGTGCCGATCAGAATGGAAGGCTTCAGGAAGGACGACGGGCGCGCCAACATCCGGGTCGAAGTGATGGGCGTGAAGTTTAAATGACCGGGGCGGAGATGGCGTTCAGTAGGAGAAGGCGGATACGCCCGGCGGGCGGCGGCGAGAGGCGGAGAGACGCACGGCGGGCGGCGGCGGTCAGCGTTCGGGCGTGTCGAGCACCCAGTCATAAACTTCTTCGAGGTCGGGTTGATAGCTGGCAGTGACGTGCGCCCCGTCCAGTTGAAGCTGTTGGAGAACTCCGGAGCGCGCATCCGTCAGCAGTTTGAAGCGTTGCCCCTGTCCGTTCCGCTGGAGCCTGACGTTCTCGCCCATGCAGGCCAAACGCTCCGCGCAAGTGCCCTCGATTACCCGCCACCATTCCATCTCGGCGCGCGTGTGCTGCCGCTTGATGCGTCCGTTTTCAAGGAAGGCGATGTCGTCGGCCAGGTCTTCGATGTCGCGCATGATATGCGACGTGAGCAGGACGGCGGGGGCGAAACGCGCGCGCGCCTCACGCACCTTCTCCACCAGTAGCTTCCTCATCTTCGGATCAACTCCGGCGGTCGGTTCGTCGAGAATGAGAAGACGCGGGCGCGGGGCGAAGGCCACAATCAACGCGACCTTGGCCTTCGTTCCTTTCGAGAGAGTTTTGAATTTTTTCGCCGGGTCTATTTCCATCTCCGCGAGCAGCGCACGGGCGTATGATTCATCCCAGCGCGGGTAAAACGAGCGGTAGAAGTTGAGCAGTTGGCTAACCCGTAGTTCCTCGAAATGGCGCGGGTCTTCGAGAAAGACGCCCACCTCTTTCTTGATCCGAACCTCGTGCTGTTCCAGTTGGAGACCGAAGCAGCGTATCTCTCCCGCATCGCGGCGGACAATGTTCAGGAGCGCATGCAGGATCGTAGTTTTGCCCGATCCGTTCGAGCCGAGGAGAGCCAGCGTGCGACCCTCTTCGACGGCGAATGAAACGCACAGGTGGAAGCCCCGGTAACGTTTCTCCAGTTCGATTACTTCAAGCGCGTTGGTCACAAACCGGCTCGACCTTCTGTTTTATTGCCCGCGCGCGGGCGGCGTGCGCCGCGACTTCGGCGACGCCTCCGCTTTCTTCTCAGACTTCATCAATAACTGTTCCGCGACCGCCAGCCGCGCGCCGAGCGAGACGGGCTTGACCCGCACGGCGCGCGCCATCAACAGCGCGCTCTCGGAATCGGTGCGCGTCACGGCGGCAAAAGCCAGTTGTAACTCCGTCGAGTCTAATAAAGTGCGCGGGTCGCTGATGGAGGCCAGCGCCATCTGCGCCGGAGTGCCCGACTTTTCCGCTTCTCCCGAATCGACTTTGAGCGAGTTGACGAGTGCGATTGCGCTCTGCAAAAACTCGACTGCTTCGACGGTCGAATAGGCATTGGCCTCGGTCGCCAGCAGCAGCAGGGCGCGGACGCGCAATCCATCGGGGTTGCTGTTAGCCAGCAGCGTGCGGGCTTCGGTCAACACCATCCGGGTAAATTCCGAGTCGCCTTTTTGGTTGGCGACGCGGGCGAGTTGGGCGTAGTAGACGGCGCGGGCGTTCGGGTCGGACGTGGCGGCGCGGGCGGCGAGGAGAGCTTCCGAGAGTTGGCCTTTCGCCAGTTGAATCTTAAATTCCGTGCGTGAAACCGCCGACATGAAGGCGTCCTTCATCTCCGCGTCCTTGAGCGACCCGGCCAAACGCCTGGCGGCATCTATATCGCCTCGCGCGAGGGCGACGGGAATCGCCAATTCCGGCTTGCCGGCATCCGGCTCGTTCCCGCTGATGCGCGCCGAAGTATACTCGGCCATCCGCGCGACGTTCGGAGGCAACTCGGCGGAAAGCGTGCCCGCCACGCTGGTGAGTTCTTTCGTCAAGTCCGAACCATAGCGGGGCGCGAGGGCGGCGATGATGAGAGCGATCTGGCCTTGGTACAAACTGCGAAAGCGCAGGTCTTTTTCGCTGTACTTCGCATCCTTGATGAGCGACGCTTCGGTCTCTTGCAGAGACTTGCGCAGCACCTCGTAAGCGGCGGAGAAATATCGCTGGCGCAACGCCTCGTCGGGCGGGTGGGTGAGGGCGGAAAGCTCCGCCCCGTAACTGGACGGAAAGACGTAATCGGACAACAGGTGCAAGCCGGGCAAGCTGACGGCCGTCGGGCGCATCTTCAAGGTCTCAAGCGCACCCCCGACCACGTAGTCCGCCAAGGTGGGACTGTGTTCCCGCAGGCGCGCGAGCGCGCCGAGCGCGCCCGGCGTGACGCTGACGGAGATGACGCGTTCGAGCATCCTGGCGGCGGTGGCGGGATCGTGTTCGGCCAACTCCTGCGAGAGGCGCGAGAGACGGCGAAGCGTCGGGTCGGAGCCTGTGACCTGCGCGCGCAGGGTCAGTTCCGCCCCCGCCTCCTTCCCGCTCGACTCCTCTAAAAATTTCGTCGCCAGCACGGAATCGCGTGCGAACAGGTTCTTGAGGATTTCCGTCCGCGCGTCCTCGCGCTCGTTCTCAGTGTAGCCCTGCCCGGAGGTGGCGTTCCAGAGTTCGCGGAACAAAGCGCGCGCTCGATTGGCATCGTGCAGCCATAAGAGATGGGCCGCGCGCGCGCGAATTTTGACCGCGATGAGTCGTTCCGTTAATTTGCCGCTCTCGTCAATCACGCTCTCCAGTTCGAGGATCGCCTCGCGGCGCGCGGCCAACGCCTGAGCCGTGGCCTTCGCGTTATCTTTAGCCGCCGACGGCGCAGCGGCGACGGCGGGAGCGGGGCGCGGCGAAGTCGCCGTTCCTTTGGGGGGGGGCGCTTCCTGACCGGGCATAACCTGTGGAGTTATTGCCAGCAAGAGAATGGTGAGAAAGAACCGCGAAAGACCGCGTTGCTGCTGCTGTTGCATGAGAGGATTCCTTTTGTCCGGTGAAGATACTTGAAGTCAGACGTAAGATCGCTTATGTCGGAAAAGCCAAGAGAAGATGAGGCCACAGCACAGCGAGCAGAACAGTAAGAAAATTATTGTGCTGAAGAAGCCGCCGTATCTCTGCAAGAGCGTGAGCACGAGGCGGGATGAATCCGTCCCGGCCAGACGGGGTGAGAAGAAGAAGGGGAACAGGACGATCAGGCTCCCGCAGAGCATGGTGATGAAAGGAAGCAATTGCGGGCTGATATTCAAGGCCAGCCCGACGGCCACGGTCGAAGTCAAGATGGCCGACGCGGCGATGAAGAGTGGAAAGCGCACGCTGAAGAGGAGCGGGGTCAGCAGGTCGGGCGGGAAAAGCCCGGCCGCATAGAACGTTGTGAAGATGAGATAGAGCGCCACGACGGGAAACATCGTGAGCAGCCAACAAGAGGCGACGCGACTCCAAAATAAAACTCGCAGATCAAGCGGAATAACCCGTAGCAGCACGAACGACCCGACGCGTCGCTCGCCTTGAATAAGGAACATGTAGCAGACGAAAGGAATGAAAAAGATGCTGAAGGCGGCGAAGGTGCTCAAGAGCAGAGAACCCGCCGAGATGTTCGTCACCGGCGACGCCAACCAGCCGGAGCGAGGGAACATCGCCGTCAAAACAAGGAACAGCCCGCCCAGCGCGATATAAGTTAAAACCGAGCGGCGGGAAATATCCTCGTCGAGAACGTCCTTCTTAATCAGGCCGAGGGCGGCGTTGATCGTATCCCCTCTAATCATCGTAAAACACTTACCTCACGCCCGCGCCGACACACCGGCCGGCGGCGGGCGAAAACATCAAGAGAGTAGCTGTGACATGCCCCGTCCCTCCGTGGCGCAATCCCGACCGTGCGGGAACGATTCGGGCTGCGTCTGCATCGTCGTTCGCGCGCGGTCGGGTGCGGAGGGCGGGCTGGCTCGCCCGGCAATTATTCAGTTGCTCAGGGCGAGTGGAGCATACATCGCTCGACGCGCCGATTGGAGAGTGCGGGCGGCGACATCGCTACCCGGCAGCTTCTTGTGACGCACCTGCGTCTCGACGGGAGCAATTTGAGTCCCATAGATCGCGCATCCGATGGCGCACAACTCCAAGACGGTGACGGTGACTCCGACGCACACGGCGCAAATGGGCACAACTCCAAAGGCGCAGGTCGCTCCGCACAGGATCAGCGACATCGGGCTGACGCCCCACGACCTCAAACAACCCCCGCTGCAATCCAACCACCCGACGGCCGCCACATTGGTGGCGCAAGCCGCGACTTTGGCTTTGCTGCCGGGCGACCCGGAAGGCGCGCTCGCAGCCGCGACGACCGGAGCCGCTTCATCGGCCGGGATCAGGTCGAGAAGCATTTCGGGAATCGCCGTTTCCTCAAGCGCGAGAGGAATATCGGCGGCCTGAGATGCGCCTTCGTCCGTCGCGGCTGCGTCGGCGGCTAATTGCTTCGCTTCCTCTTCGCTCGCAAGCGGCGGCAAGAGGGCGACCTTCGCTTCAGCGGTAGTTGGTGATGATGCCTGCGAGGCGTCGGCCGCCGTCAGCGTAGTTTCCAGTCCATCCGGGGCAACATGTGAGGTGAAGTCAATAAAGGGGGTTCTTTCAACCTGACGCGCCGCGGGCGCGACGTTCGCATCGGGCACGGGCGATGCGCTTTTCGCGTCTTTGTCATTCGCGTAGCTCGCGTTGAAGCAGGAACAGGCCAAGATCAGGCCGGTCACGAGCAGACACTTCTGCAAATTTTTATGGTTCATGGGGGTTCTCCTGTGGGGTGAGCGAGGGTGAAGGAGGCGTGCGCTTAATTATCACGCCTTTGGAGTTCTGAGGGAACGCCCGCGAACCTTATGCTTATCTGTCCCCCTTGTCAATGGATAATCTCCGGCGTCGGCCGCGCAACTTTCCGCTTTACTCGGGAGCGTGTCACCCCTGCGGTCGAACTTCATTGCGCACGAACAGTTCTTCGAGCGGGTTGCCGACCGGCTGGACGGAGACGAGCGTTGCGCCCGAGGCGCGCACGGCGCGCAGCGCGGCGTCCACGTCGCGCTCGTCGGCAACTTCCAGACGCGCCCCGCCCGGCGTGGGCGTCAGGCGCGCCCCCGGCAGTTGCTCCGCTTCCGTTTTCAAGGCGGCGAGGTGCGCGCCCGCGCAGATGATCTCCATGGCGCGCGTGTCGCCCGCGGCCTGTCGCAGGTCGGCGAGTTGGCCGATGTGCGCGAGGCGTCCGCTTTGCAGGATGGCGGCGCGGTCGCAGAGCACTTCGATGTCGGCGAGGATGTGCGAGCAGAAGAAAACGGTCGTGCCGTTCGTGCGCAGAGAGGCGATGAGGTCGCGCACCTCGCGGCGGCCGATGGGGTCGAGGCCGCTCATCGGTTCGTCGAGAAAGACGATTGACGGATCGTTGACGAGGGCTTGCGCGAGGCCGACGCGTTGCAACATTCCCTTCGAGAACTTGCGCAGTTGCTTGTCCCAACTCTTCTCTTCGAGGCGGACGAGGGCGAGCAGCGAAGCGGCGCGGGCGCGACAGTCGCGGCGCGTGTAGCCGAAAAGCTCGGCGCAGTATTCGAGCAGTTCGCGGGCGGTGAGATAGTCGTAGAAGTAGGGGTGTTCGGGGAGGTAGCCGATACGCGCGTGCATGGAGATGTCTTCGATGTCGCGGCCGTCGATGCGCGCCCGCCCGGCGGTCGGGTAGATGAGCCGCATGAGAAGTTTCATCGTGGTGGACTTGCCCGCGCCGTTCGCGCCGAGGAAGCCGAAGATTTCGCCCGCTTCGACCGCGAGCGAAAGACCGTCGAGCGCGCGCACCTTGCGCTTGCGCCAGAAGCCCACCTCATAGTCTTTCGTCAGATTCTCAATCTCGATTGCGGCTGCCATCTTTCATTCTCCATCATTTAATACTTGCGAATGATCTCCGATTTCTCGCCGAGTTCCACGTCGCACGCGTCTGCCTTGAGACGGTAAGCGACGCCGGAAGGATCGAGCGGCGCGGCGTCTGAATCCATTTGAAAGCGCGCGGCGCGCAGGCCGGGCGCGAGTTCGCGCCAGTCGCGCGCGCATCGGGCGGCGCGCGCGCGGTGAGCGGCGAGCAGGGCGCGCAGGGCGTCCATTTCGTCGAGCGATTGGAGTTGGAGCAGGCGGGCGAGCGAGAGTTGTTTCATCTGCTCGTCGTCGGTCTGCCGGTACATGTTCTGGTAGATGGCGCGGGCGGTTTCGCGGCTGCCGCCCTTGGTCGCCATCTGCGCCGACATCGAGGCCACCCACGGCGGCGCGCCGGGAATACGCGCCGCCGTCGCGTATGCCTCGCTCGCTTCATGGAAGCGTTGCTGTTGCCAGTAGATATAGCCGAGGTAGGTGTGGAGCCGCCAGGCGCGAGGGTTGGCGGCGATGCCTTTCCTGATGAGCTTGACGGCGGCCTCCACGTCAACGGCCGGAAGGACGATTGCGCCGTACTCGTAGGCGGCGAGAAATTGCGGGTCGAGCGTCGTCGCGTTTTCGAGGAGCGGGGCGAGAATTTTCAGGTTGAGCGCGCTCAAGTCGTCGATCTGGAGCGCGCCCTCGTGCACCGCCGCCTTGCGCCCGACGTATTGAAGCGTGCGCATCCAATACCAGTCGGCGGCCATCGCGTTGAAGCCGAGGCTGAGGCGGCGCGCTTGCTCCGGCTTCAAGTACAACTCGTCCGACGTGCGCGTCAGTTGTTGCGCGATGGGCGGGCGACGCAATTCGAACCAGCGCGCCAGCCCGGCCGCCGCGCCGAGTCCGCAGACGATGACGGCGACCAGCGCAAAGTCGCGCCCCTTGAACCGGCGAGCGCGCCCGGCGGCGTCGCCGGTTGAATCGCGGCGCGCTTCGTCGGCTGTTCCTGTCTCCGGGGTGGCGTTCATTTGAAGTTGCGACGGTTGAAGATGAGGATCGAGGCGGCGAGCAGGACGGCGATGTAGACGAAAGCGTAAACGAGCGCGACGGCGAACGCGGCGGGCGCAGGCGTGAGTCCATGACCTGCGTCGGCGATGACGGTGTAGTGCGAGAGATTGGGGAGCAGGTAATAGAGCGCGCCGAAGAGGATTTTCGCGCCCGTCGCGCCCGTCGAGGCGGCGAGCAGTTTCATGTCCGCGCTGAAGTGGCCGATGACGAAGACGGCGAAGGTCATCAGCGCGGAGAGGGCGGGCGACGAGAAGGAAGAGAACAGCAGCGCGACCGCCACGACGATCATCAACTCGACGAAGATCAGAATGATCGCCGGCCACACGAGGAGCACGAGCGGGTCGTAGCCGCCGCGCACGTAGAGCAGCGCGAGCGAGACGCCCGCCCCCATCACGAGGACGTTGACGGCGAGCGTCAGGCACAGGCCGAGATACTTGCCGACGAGGAATTCGCCGCGCCCCACGGGTTTGGCGAAGATGGCGTAGACCGTGCGCCGCTCCAACTCTTTGTAGACCAGCCCGACGCCGACGAAGATCGCGATGAACACTCCGAAAAGCAGCATCGCGCTCAAAGACATGTCGACGATGATCTTGGCTTCCTGCGCCGCCGAGAGGTCGCCGATGAAGATCGCGCCGCCCGTCAGCAGGAGCACGAAGAAGACCAGATTGTAGAGCACGCGGTCGCGCACGGCTTCGCGGAAAGCGTTGCGCGCGATGGAGGCGATGCGCCGCAACGCGGAGCCGCGCGGCGGCGGCGGCGAAGCGTGGGTGATGAAGGCGGGTTCTTCCGCGCTGGCGTTGGGCGTCGTCGGTGTCAAGCGTTCGGTCAGGGTAAGGGTTTCAGAAAACATGTCCGGTTAGTCGAAGATGTTGTGAAACCGCGCCGGTCAGGCTGAGCAGACGCGGTTGAGAATATCATAGGGAGCAGCCGCTCGCATGACTGTCCCAATTAAAACTGCGGAGGCGGAAACTTAATTCCGCCTCCGCAGAGTCCAGTGGGTTTAGATCGACCTGGGTGGTTAGGGTTTACTGGAGGGCGTCGCCGCCGGAAGCGCCGGTGGCGGAGCGGGCGGGAGGCGTCGTGCCGGTCGCACCGTAGATCACGGCCTGCTCGTTGCTGTAGAAGCTGCGCGTGCCGGTCGCCGTGATGCCCGTGCCGCCGGGAACGGCCGTCACATCATACTGCGCCGCCTGCGTGGCCGAAGCCGTCAGGATGCTGGCCTGGGGGATGGCGAACGTGTAGCCGCTCTTGGTGCCGCCCATCAGGACGGCGTCGATGAGACCGGCCGTGTTGAGGGCGGTCAGGTTGGCGTAGGAAAGGTTCGCGCCGACGGTGGTGAAGTAAGTCGCTTCGGCGGTGTTAATGGAGCGCGTCGAGGCGATGGCGGAACCTTCGTTGGCGGCGCGACGCGACGCGAGCAGGTTGGGGATGGCGATGGCGGCGATGATGCCGATGATCGCAACCACGATCAAGAGTTCAATGAGTGAGAAGCCGCGTTGGCCTTTGTTCTGTTGCATTTCTTTTCGGGTGCTCCTTATAGCTAAGGTGGAAGGGTTGAATTTGTTCACGCGCCAACGTTCGCCGTCTTGCAGGCATACGCGCCGTGCTGTTTCAGGTACTAACAAGAGTCATGCCACATTCGTCGCGGCCAAGCGGCGCGTCAAATGGCGGCAAATCGCGGCTTTTGACGGGGAGGCGCACCGGAGGCGGATGACAGGGAAGGCCGAAGCGGCCTTTGACTTACAAAACCCGTCAGCGGCCGGGTGACGAAATTTGTCAAAGGTCGGGTTGGGATAGTCCATGAGAATGGCGGTTTTGGCGGTCGGCCGCGCGTGGGCGAAAGGAGGGTGCGAGAGGCCGCAGAGCGTGCGCCGGTTTAGTAGGAGATAGGCGGGCTGGAGGCGTTGGCCGCGCCGCCCATCGAACTGCGGATGATGCCGCTGGCGTCAACGAAATAGTAACGCCACGGCGCGACATTGGGAGTCGCCGACACCTCGTAATAGTCTGCGTCGAGGGTGGCGGGGTTGATGGCAAAACTGTAGTTGCTGCGCTGCCCGCTGATGAGCAAAGGATCGGTGAGCGTCCCGGCATCCCGGAGTTCGGTTAAATCCCCGTACTCATTGAAGCGGGCGCGGTAGGCGATTTGGGCTGTGTGAATGAGCCGGAGGGAACTGAACGCGCCGGCGTTGTGTGCGGCCTGTCGTGAGTTCACAAAGTTGGGGACGGCGATGGCGGCGACGATGCCGATGATCGCAACCACGATCAGGAGTTCGATCAGCGAGAAGCCGCGTTGATTGGGATGGGAAGAAGATGTTCGCATGTTTTGGATTTTAACCTTGAGCGGTCAAACTGAATGGATTTGCAGTCAACCTCACCGAATCATTGTGCAATGCTCATGCCAGCGAGAGGAAAGGGAAGGGGCAAGGGATAAAGAGGGGAAGGGATAAAGAGAGAAGGGTAAGGGGGAAGGGGTAAAGGGGAAAGGGTAGAGGAAAGAGAGAGACGGGGCGCAGCAGTTAATCGCCACGTCCCGCCTTTGCCTTTCCCCTTTGCCCCTTTCCCTTTACCCCTTCCCCCTTACCCTTTCCCCCCGGAGCTTCTTATTCGTGCGCGCCGCGCGCGGCGTCGTTGCGGATTTGCGCGGTGAGGTTGCGGATGCCGTGTTTGTCGAGGAGGTGACGCAGGCTGCGGACGGAGAGTTGGAGCAAGTCGGCGGCGCGCGTCTGGTTGCCGCCGGTGCGGCGCAGGGCTTCGAGCAGGTAGGTCTTCTCCAACTGGTCGAGGTGCGCCGTGAGGTTGAGTCCGTCTTCGGGCAGGTCGAGCGCGTCGGCGACGCGCGCCGGGTTGTAGTTGGTGATCTGTTCGGGGAGTCGTTCGGGTTGAATCTGGTCGGTGCGTTCGAGCGCGACGGCGCGTTCGATGGTGTGTTCGAGTTCGCGCACGTTGCCCGGCCAGGAGTAGCGTTCGAGCAACGCCATGGCGCGCTCCGAGACGCCGAGATTACGACCGGCCTGCGCGCAATACTTTTCCGCGAAGTGCGTGACGAGTTCGGGGATGTCCTCGCGCTTCTCGCGCAAGGGGGGCAACTCGATGGGAATAACCGAGACGCGATAAAACAGGTCTTCGCGAAACGTCCCGGCTTTAACCATCGCGGGCAGGTCGCGGTTCGTCGCGGCGATCACGCGCGCGTCCACGCTCAACTCCTCGTGCCCGCCCACCGGGCGCACCTTCCGCTCTTGCAGCACGCGCAGCAACTTCACCTGCATCGCGGGCGACATCTCGCCGATCTCGTCGAGAAAGATCGTGCCTCGGTCGGCCGCCTCGAATAAGCCTTTGCGGTTCGCGGTCGCGCCCGTGAACGCGCCGCGCACGTAGCCGAAGAGTTCCGATTCGAGCAGCGTCTCGGTGAACGCGCCGCAGTTGATCGAGACGAACGGCTTGTCGTTGCGCGGGGAGAGATTGTGGACGGCGCGCGCGACCAGTTCCTTGCCCGTGCCCGACTCGCCCGTGATTAAAACCGTGGACTGCACGGCGGCAACCGTCTCCACCATCTGATAGACGGCCTGCATGCGGGGCGAGCGGCCGACGATCTGATCGAGCCTCCCGCGCTCGCTCTGCGTCTTGCGCCAGCCCTGTATCTCCTGCTTGAGTTGGCGCAGTTCCAACGCCTTCTCGACGATCAACTTCAACTCGTCCACGTCGAAGGGCTTCTGGATAAAATCGTCCGCCCCTAGTTTGAACGCCTCGCGCGCCGTCTCGACCGTGGCGAAGGCCGTCATCATGACGATGGCCGTATCCGGCGACAACTCGCGCGCCGCGCTGAGCAATTCGATGCCGCCCATGTCCGGCATCCGCACATCCGAGATGATCAGATCGGCCGCCCTCTCGCGCAGCATCTCCACCGCCCGCCGCCCGTTCTCCGCCGCGCGCACGCTGTGCCCCGCGCGCCCGAACACCAGCGACAACAACTGCCGCATGCCCTGTTCGTCGTCAACAATGAGAAGGTTAGCCATAGGAATGCAGAGGTTAGAGGTTAGAGGTCAGAGGTTAGTGAACGCATTAACCCGTTCGTAATTCGCCCCACCTCCCGAAGTTATTCTTGGACGGAGGCGTGCTCTGTTAAGTTGAGATATTCAAGACGCAAGGCTAATTCTAAATGAGTATCGGGTTCCAATAGCGAACCTCGCGCATGACCAAGAAACTGTTTGAATTCGGTTTTTGATCTACGACCCTGACCCTCCGCTATATTGGCCGGAATTGAGACGGCGGCTCGTCTGAGTTGGCTCGTCAGGCCATACAACTCTTCTTTAGGAAAATTTTTACTCAACTTGTAAACAGCCACCACCAACTTCATCGCTTTTTGCCATGCGATCAAATCCCGGTGACTTTTGATCTGATTCATCCCCGCCTCTCAAGCATCTTCTTGCTTCTCTGACCTCTAACCTCTAACCTCCGACCTCTGCGTTTCAGGTAACTCGATGATGATCGTCGTGCCGTTCCCTTCGCGGCTGCGGACGTTTATTGTACCACCATGATCGCGGATGATCTGATAAACAATCGAGAGGCCGAGTCCCGTGCCGCCCGTGGTGGAGGAAGAGAACGGCTCGAACAATCTTTCGACCTGCTCGGGCGACA
>DASQNL010000096.1:0-1685 GCA_035644995.1 Pyrinomonadaceae bacterium
CCTCGGCCGGGAAGTCCAGGCGGCGCGCGATCTGCTCAACCGTGTGCGCGGCGATCAGTTCCGTGTCGCTGCCCATCGGGATCACCATCTCGAATTCGTCCGGCGCATCCGCGCCCGTCGCCGTCGCGCCGTCCTCCGCCCCTTCGGGGCTGAGCCGCGCGGTCAGGAGTTCGAGTTGTTTGCGGCTCGAACTGAACGCGCCTCTTTCATTCAGCAGTTCGGAGGCCTCCGCTGAAAATCCCTCCGGGGCGACCAGCCACAACTTGAAACGTTTGAAGCCGCAGGACGCGCCTACCTGCGTCAGCCGGTCGCACCACACTTCGGTCACGGCGCGACCCGCTTCGAGCTTGGAATCGATCTCGGCCGTGAGCCAGACGACCTCGTTCGCGTCGGTGTAAGGCATGGCGTCGAAGCCATGCGCGACGGCGCAGCGTTCCTCATCGCAGACGAGCAGCATCGGCGGATGGAACGAGGCGCAACTCGACGCGTGGACGATCTGCGGCAGGCGAATCAAATCGGTCTCGGCGTCAAGGCCTAGTTCGATCTCTTCGGTTTCGACGCCGCGATAGATACGGCTGAAACGGTCGTAATGCAAAAGGCTGGCGGCGACCCGTTGCGCGTCGAAGCGCGCGAGCAGTTCGCGCAGGTTGAGCGCGGCGGCGCGGCGGTAATGCCGCGCCATGGTCTGCGGCGCGCGTTTCAACGTCTCGACGAGCGTGTCGGCCACGACGAGCGCGCGCGGTTCGGCGGCGACTTGCAGGCGGTAGCTCGCGCGCAGGTAATCGCGCCAGAGGTTCTCCGTGCCGATCTCCATGAAGGTGGCGTTGAAGCTGGCGAGTTCGCGCACATGCAGGGCGAACATCAGGGGATAGAGTTCATCAGGCTCAAGTTCGAGACGCCTGCGCCAGGCCTCCACGGGCGATTTGCCCCCGGCATTCGTCGCCGCGTCGTGCAGCAAGCGAATCAGCGCGCGGCGCGTCGTGTGCGAGGGTGTGATCTCTTCGAGGATGGAGTTGAAGCGGCGGTTGATGCGCCCGCCCAGAATCTCGTCCACGTAAATTTTCTGACATTCGAGAAAACTCGTGAGCGAGACGTTGTCGCGGTGCGCCGCGTACATGAACGAGGCGATGTAGAACGGGCTGCCGCCGAACAGTTGCACGATGAGATCGCGCGTCTCGTCGTTGATGGCGACGCGTTCGGTGAAGGCCAGCCGCTCGACGAGCGTGCGCGCGTCGGCCTCCTTCAACCCTTCGAGGTGGATCGTGCCGAAGCCGTCGAAGCGGTGCGGCGCGTTGCCGCCGCTCAACTCGTCGAGCAGCCCGCGGCGAAGCCCGCACAGCACGAACGGCACCTCGCCGTGCATGGACACCTGCGCGATCTCGTTGCCGAGTTCGACCTCGCCCTCCAATTTTTCAACGTTCTGAATCTCGTCCAACAGCACGACCGAGCGCGCCCCGCGCGCGGCCGCGAGCACCGGCGCGCTGAAGCACAAGCGCACGAGCGCGAGTTCGTCGCCGCCCTCGCGCGTGCGCTCATAAGTCATCACCAGACGCTCAAGCCATTCGTAGTCGGACGGGTCTGCGAGGTCGATCAGGTCGCGCAAGGCGGGCGGCGCGTTGACGAAGGAGGCATCGGCGCGCCGGTGCGCGACGAGTTGCGTCAGGAACGTGTGGAGGAAACGACGC
>DASQNL010000097.1:0-4173 GCA_035644995.1 Pyrinomonadaceae bacterium
AGTATATTGAATCAAGTGGCGGGCAACTCGAGCGGTAAATGACGCGAACACTTCAAACAGAACAGATCAAGCGCGTGGTGGTGCGCGGCGCGAATTGGGTGGGCGACGCCGTGATGACCGTCGCGGCCTTACGCGAACTGCGCCGCGTGCTGCCCGCCGCGCACATCACGCTCGCCACGCGCCCGTGGGCGAAAGGCATCTTCGCGGGCACGGACATCGTTGACGAACTGTTGCCCGTTGACGACGCGCGGCGAAACTTGCGCGCGACGCTCCGCGAGGTCGCCGAGTGGCGGGCGCGTCGTTTCGATCTCGCGCTCATCTTCCCCAACGCCTTCCAGCCGGCCTTCATCGCGGCGGCCGCGCGCGTTCCCGCCCGCGTGGGTTACGCGACGGACGGGCGCGCTTTTTTACTCACGCACCCGCTCGCTCCTCCCCCCTGGCGCAACGAACAGCACGAGGTTTTTTACTACCTCAATCTCGTTTTTGAACTCGAACGCGCTTTGACCGGCGCGGCGCGGTTTGCCGAACGCGAGCCGCAATATCAATTGCAGGTGTCCGCCGAACGGCAGGCGGCGGCGCGCAACCTGTTGAGTCGCCACGGCGCGCTCAACGACCGGCCGCTCGTCGCGCTCTGCCCCGGCTCGACCAACAGCCGCGCGAAGCGTTGGCCGCCCGAACGCTTCGCCGCGCTCGCGGATCATTTGATGGGCAAGGCCAAAGTCAACGTCGCGCTCATCGGCGCGCGCGAGGAGTTGGACGTGACCGGCGAAGTGCTGGCGAAGATGCGGCGTCGTCCCATCGTGCTCACGGGCGAAACCGATCTGGCGGGCACGGTCGCCGTCCTCAGCGTCGCGGACTTGCTCGTCACCAACGACACCGGCCCGGCGCATATCTCCGCCGCGCTCGAACGCCCCACGCTCGTCATCTTCGGGGCGACGAACCCCGTCACGACGCGCCCCTTCTCTCCCACGGCCGACATCATCCGCCGCCCGCCCGATTGCGCGCCCTGCATGCTGCGCGATTGCCCGATTGATCATCGCTGCATGACGGCCATCACGCCCGAGGAAGTTTTCCTCCGCGCTGCCGAGATGCTCGCGCGCCTCCAATGCGAAGCGCACCCCGGCGGCGACGCCGGGCAGGACGCGATGCCGGACGCGACGATTGACGCGACGACGCATGACGCGCGGGCGCAGTTAAACAACCCGGCGGGCGACGAATCGAGCCGCGTCGTCGGCGCGGAGGTGGCTTGATGGGCGAGGCGTCCGCGCGGCGTCGCGCCGTTTTCATAGACCGCGACGGCACGATCTCCGAAGAGGTCGGCTACGTCAACCACCCGTCGCGCTACCGCGTCTTCCCTTACGCGGCGGAGGCCGTCAAACTACTCAACGAGGCCGGATGGCTCGCCATCCTCATCACGAATCAGGCGGGCGTCGCGCGCGGCTATTTCACCGAAGAAGTGATCGGCGCGGTGCACACGCTGCTCGCCGGGGAACTCGAACGCGGCGGCGCGCGGCTCGACGCCGTCTACTATTGCCCGCATCACCCGTCGGTCGGCGAACCGCCCTATCGTTTCGACTGCGATTGTCGCAAGCCGCGCCCCGGATTGATTCGCCGCGCCGCCGCCGATCTCGACATAGACACCGCGCGCAGTTGGATGATCGGCGACCGTTACAGCGATACCGAACTCGCGCGCAATGCCGGGACGCGCGCCGCGCTCGTCCTCAGCGGCTACGGTCGCGGCGAGTGGGAATACCAGCGCGGCGCGTGGCGGCATCAGCCCGACCTCGTCGCGGAAAACTTGCTGGAAGCCGTGCGAACGATAACAAAGGAGTGACAAGTGCCGAGTGACAGGTGACAGGTGACGGGTGACAAGTTAAAGCAAAGAACTTGTCTTCTATCTTGTCACCTATCATCCATCACCTGTCACCCATCACTTGTCACCTGTCACTTATGAAAGTCCGTTTGACGAAACTGGTCGGCGAGTTTGGGAAGCGGCGCGTGCTGGTCGTGGGCGATCTGCTGGCCGATCAGTTTTTATACGGCGAGATCAGCCGCGTCTCGCGCGAAGCTCCCGTGTTGATTTTGCGCCACGAGCGGACGGAGACAGTGCCGGGCGGCGCGGCCAACTGCGCCGCGAATCTCGCCTCGCTCGGCGCACAGGCCACGGTCGTCGGCATCGTCGGCACGGATGCGGCGGGCGACGCGCTGCTCGACAAACTCGGCGCGGCGGGCGTTGATTGCGCGGCCGTCGTGCGCGCGCCCGAAGTCCGCACGGCGACGAAGGTGCGTATCCTCGCCGGTCAGGCGCACTCGATGCGGCAGCAAGTGATTCGCGTGGATTACGAAAGCGAACCGCCCGCCGACGCGCAACTCAACGCCCGGCTCGCCGCGCACTTGAGCGAAGCGGCGACGCGTGCGGACGCCATCATCATTTCGGATTACAACTACGGCGTGGCGAGCGCGGGCATCGTCGCCGCCGTGCGCGAGGCGGCCGGGCGGCGCGGCCTGCCGGTGCTCGTGGATTCGCGTTTTCGCCTGCCGGATTTTGAGAATTTCACTTCGGCGACGCCGAACGAGGATGAAGTCGAACAGGTGCTGGGGCGTCGGCTCACGGACGTGGCGACGTTGGAGGCGGCGGCCGTCGAGTTGCGCGAACGCCTCGGCCACCGGGCGTTGCTCATCACGCGCGGCAGCCAGGGGATGCTGCTGCTCGAAGCGGGCGCGCCGCCGCGGCATCTCGCCCCCGTCGGCTCGCGCGAAGCCGTTGACGTGACGGGCGCGGGCGACACGGTCATCGCCGCCTACACGCTCGCGCTCGCTTCCGGCGCGTCTTTCGCCGATGCCGCTCATCTCGCCAATCATGCCGGGGGCATCGTCGTGATGAAGCGCGGCACGGCCTCGGTCGAAGCGCGCGAACTTCTTGCGTCAATCGCGGAGAGTTCGTAACGAGTTGAAAGTTGCCCGCGCCAGCCCGTTCGGGAGTCGCGCCACGCAAAAGAAAAGGGCGGGCGGCCGACTTAGCTCCGTCCCCGCGAGGTAGAATCCGTTTCCTTATGTACCCGTCAGAAGAACAACAAAAGGCCGGAGCCGTGGCGCGCATACTCGAACGCAACCGGCTCGTGGCGCGCGTGGCGATTGCGCGGAAGAACGGCGCGCGCATCGTGTTCGCCAACGGGTGCTTCGACATCCTGCACGTCGGCCACGTGCGCTACCTCGAAGCGGCGCGCGCGCTCGGCGACCTGCTCGTCGTCGGCATCAACACGGACGCGCAGGTGCGCGCCTTGAAAGGCGCGGGTCGGCCGTTCGTGACGGAGCGCGAGCGCGCGGAGGTCATCGCCTCGCTGCGCGCCGTCGATCTCGTCACGATCTTCCCGGAGCCGACCGTCGAAGCGCTCCTCCTCGCCATCCGTCCCGACATCCACGCCAAAGGCACGGACTACACGGCCGACACCGTGCCTGAGCGCGAAGTGGTGCGCTCCTACGGCGGGCGCGTCGCCATCGTCGGCGACCCCAAAGACCACTCCTCCTCGGACATGCTCCTGCGGCTCAACCGCCCCAACGAAGTAACGGGCGACGAGCCGGAAAAAAGCAGTGAATCGTCAAAGAACGTGAATCGTGAATCGCCAATCGTGTAGAGAGAAAGCCGGTCTTAAGCCTCTTCACGCGTGACGATTCACGATTCACGGCCGGCGACGATTTACGATTTACGATTCACTGCTTTATCTTGTCACTGTCTCATGCGAATTCTCATCGTCAAATTGGGGAGCATCGGCGACATCGTGCATACGTTGCCGTCGCTGGCGGCGATCCGGCGGGCTTTGCCGCGGGCGGAAGTGGCGTGGGTGGCGGAGCGGCGGGCGGCGGAAATCCTGAGGGACAACCCTCTGCTGGATCGGCTCATCGAAATCGACACGAAGGCCTTGAGGCGCTGGAGACCGCTGTCTGGGGAGACGCTGTTGGCGACGCGCCAGCAGTTGCAACGGCTCCGCGCCTCGGCCTTCGATGTCGCACTCGACTTTCAAGGTCTACTCAAATCCGCCACCATCGCACGCCTCGCGCGCACGCCGCGCGTCTACGGTTTCGCGCGTCGCTCTTTACGCGAACCGGCCAGCCGCTTTTTGTTGACCCACACCGTCAACGTTCCGCTCGACGCCAACGTCATACGTAAAAATC
>DASQNL010000098.1:0-1895 GCA_035644995.1 Pyrinomonadaceae bacterium
CTTTTCCGACATCTCTCTCCCTCTCTCCGCGCCGCCGCGGCTAGAGAGCCTTGACGACGACGAAAGTCACGTCGTCGCTTGCGCCGCGCCCGTTCGTCCATTCGAGCACGTCGGCGTGCAGGAAGTCGATCAGCTTGCGCGCGCTCAAATCGCGTCCTTCTTTCACCTTGAGTTCGAGCCGGTCGCGCCCGTATTCCGCGCCGTGCTCGTTGGTGGCCTCGGTGATGCCGTCGGTATAGAGCACGATGATCTGGCCGGGCTGGATGGGCAGGTAATATTCGTAGTAGCGCGTGTCGCGAAACATGCCGAGCGGAAGGCCGCCGCGTTCGATGAAGCGCGCCTGCCCTTCGGCGTCCATCAGGAGCGGCGGGTTGTGCCCGGCGTTGGCGTAGGCCAGCGTGCGGTTCGTCGCGTCGAGCGCGCCGTAGAAGGCCGTCACGTACTGGTTGTTCTCGATGGATTCCCAGAGCAGGTAGTTGACCTTCGACATCGAGATATTCGGCGCGTAGCCGATGTGTATGGCGGCGCGCAGGCTGGCGCGCAGGAAGGCCATCAAGAGCGCGGCGGGCACGCCCTTCCCCGATACATCGGCGATGACGATGCCGAGATGATCCTCGTAGAGACTGACGAAATCGTAATAGTCGCCGGAGACTTCTTCGGTCGAAAAGTTGTACGCGCTGATGTCGAAGCCTTCGAGTTGCGGGTCGTGCGAGGGGAGGAGTTCGAGCTGGACGTGGCGCGCGACTTCGAGCTGCGCCTGCAAGCGTTTCTTCTCGACCGACTGTTCGTGCAGCATCGCCTTCTCGATGATGATGGCGACTTGCGAGGCGAGCAGCGTCAGGATTTCCAGATCGTCTTTGGTGTAGGCGTTCTTCCGGTCGCTTTCCAAGTCGAACGCGCCGATCACTTCTTCGTTCGAGATGATCGGCGCGACCATCTCCGAGCAGGTCGAGCGGCGCGCGTTGACGTAGCGCGGGTCAAGGCTCACGTCCTGCACGATGAGAGGTTCGCCCGTCTGCGCCGCGTAGCCGAGCAGCCCTTCGCCGACCTTGAGGTGCAGGTCGGTCAATTCGCTGATGTCGTAGCCGCGCACGGAGGTGGTGCTGAAACCTTTGAGCGCGCCGAGGTCGTCGCTCGCGCCGTCCGCATCCGGGTTGCGTTCGATCATGTAGATGCCCGCCGCATCGTAAGGGAGGAGCGAGCCGAGCGTGTCCATCACGAGTTCGAGCACCTCGTCCACGTCGAGCGAGCGGCTGATCTTCTTCGTGATGTCGAGCAACATCCGCAGCTTGTCGACGACGGTTAAGCTCGTCCTCGCCGTCGTCTCCGCCGCATCCGTGATCTGTTCCGTCATAGCAAGCACCATCCACCCAGCTTTCGCCGTCCGGCGCGCGACTCCGCGCCGGCGCCGAACCCAGATTATAGATGAAGGACGCGGCAGAGCAAGGATGAAGGCGGACGCTGAACGATCAATCAGAAGACGGCTCAAGCGGGTGAAGCGTTCCGGTCATCCTTCATTCTCGTCTTTCATTCTCGTCTAGGGCGGCTTCCGTCAACAATGCGAACTCCAACGCCGCCGCCGGCCGGTGCCGGAAGAAATCGTTGACATCGGCGGGAAGCGGGAGGCGCGCGAGCGCGAGGCCGCGCGCCGCGAAGAGTTCGCCGTAGCGTTCGGCGGCGCGTCGTCCGGCCGCATCGGGGTCGAGCGCGGCGACGACGCGGAAGCGGCCGAGGGGCGCGAGCCATTCCGCCTTCAAGCCGCCCGCGCCGACGAGTCCCACCGCCGCGAAGCCGTGCGCGAGCAGCGTCAACGTGTCGGTAAATCCCTCGACGAGATAGACGACGCTCCCGCTCGCCAGTTCGTTCAGACAATCAACGTTGTAGAGCGAGGGCAC
>DASQNL010000099.1:0-2542 GCA_035644995.1 Pyrinomonadaceae bacterium
CGGGTGACAGGTGACAGGATGAAGACACAAGATTTTATCCTGTCACCTGTCACCCGTCACTTTTTAACTTGTCACCTGTCACCTGTCACTTGTCACTTATTACCTGTCACCCAAAACATTTATGAGAACCATCGTACATCTCTCCGATCTACATTTCGGGCGAATCGATCAGGCGATTATCGAGCCGCTGGCGACCACGGTGGCGGAGATCGCGCCGGACGTGGTGGTCGTGTCGGGCGACCTGACGCAGCGCGCGCGCACGGAACAGTTTCAGGAGGCGCGCGAGTTTCTGGACGAGTTGCCGCACCCACAGATCATCGTGCCCGGCAATCACGACGTGCCGCTCTACAACGTCTTCCAGCGTTTCCTCGAACCGCTCGACAAGTATCGTCGCTATATCACGGACGACCTCGAACCGTTTCACGCGGACGAGGAGATCGCCGTGCTCGGCATCAACACGGCGCGCTCGCTGACCATCAAGGACGGGCGCGTCAACCAGGGACAGGTGGCGCGCATCCGCGAACGGCTGTGCCCCTACGCCGACGATGTGACGAAGTTCATCGTAACGCATCATCCCTTCGACATCCCGGAAGGCCACGAACGCGAGGCCGACCTCGTCGGGCGCGCGCAGATGGCGATGGAGGCTCTGGCTAATTGCGGCGCGGACGTGTTGCTCTCCGGCCACCTGCACGTCAGCCACACCGGCCACACCGCCAAGCGTTACAAGATCAGCGGCTACTCCGCGCTCGTCGTACAGGCGGGCACGGCCACCTCGACGCGCGTGCGCGGCGAAGTCAACTCCTTCAACGTCATCCGCGTCGAGCACCCGTACATCGAGATCAAACGCCTCGCGTGGCAGCCCGACCGCGCCGCCTTCGCCACGGCCTCGACCGAAAACTTCGTCCACACGCCCGAAGGCTGGGCGCGCCTCGCCGACGGCGCGGAATCGGGCATCAATACGTGACGGGAAAAGGGGTAAGGGGTAAGGGGTAAAGGTAAAGGCGAGGTGCAAGACGCCACGCGCCGCCGCCGCTCCTTCTACCGGCGCAATCGCCCATCCTTCAATCTTTCATCTGCTTTCGCCTTCCCCCTTTACTCTCTAACCCTTCCCCTTTCCCCTTCTCATTGACACCCGCGTCGCCCGTCCTTAGACTCGCTAATCCCCGGCCGAGTTTTTGCGAAACAATTCTTCAACCCTCTCTGTTAAGGAGTTCTATATGCTTGCAACTCAACCGCGCGCGCGTCGCCGGTCGCTCGCCGTCCCGGCCGCCGTCCTCTCCGCCCTCGCGTTGCTCGCGGGCATCGCGCCGCCCGCCCTCTTCGCGCAGGGCGCGGCCAACTTCGAGGCGGAGAAACGCCGCGCCATCCAACTCATCGAAAACACGAAGGCGACCGAAGCCCTGCCGATTCTGGAGCGACTCTCGAACAGCCACCCGGAAGACGGCCAAGTGATGTTCTACTTCGGCTTCGCCCTGCTCGCGCACTCGAACACGCTCAAGGAGGCGAGCGCGCGCAAGCAATCACGCATCCGCGCCCGCGCCGCGATGCTCAAAGCGCGCGAGTCCGGTTACCGGAGTCCGCTCCTTGAGTCGATCCTCGAAGGCATCCCGGCGGACGGCGGCGAGGAGACTAAATACTCCGCCAACAACGAAGCCGACGCGGCGATGCACGAGGGCGAGGCGGCCTTCGTCAAGGGCAATCTCGACGCTGCGCTCGCCGCCTATCAGCGCGCCCTCGCGCTCGACCCGAAACTCTACTCGGCCGCTCTCTTCGCGGGCGACATGTACTTCAAAAAAGGCCAGCCCTTCAAAGCCGCCGAGTGGTACGAGCGCGCCATCGCGATTGACCCCGACCGCGAGACGGCCTACCGCTATTCGGCCAGCCCCTTGATGGAAGCGGGCAAAATCGAAGAGGCGCGCTCGCGCTACGTCGAGGCGTTCATCGCCGAGCCTTTCAACCGCCTCGCGCGCGCCGGGTTGATACGCTGGGGAGAAGCGGCCGGCGTCCAACTCGCGCACCCCGACATCAATGTGCCGACGGACGTGACTCCGCTCAAAGACAACAAGATGACGATCAACATCTCGCCCGACTCGGTCGGTAAAGACGACGGCTCGGCCGCATGGGTGATGTATGGCATCGTGCGCGCGGGGTGGGCGATGACTAAATTCGCCAAAGAGTTTCCCGGCGAGAAAGAGTATCGCCACACGCTGCGCGAAGAGGCGGACGCGTTGCGCGCCGTGGTGGAATCGGTCAAGACGCAGACCAAGGAGCGGAAGATCAAGACGCTCGACCCCTCGCTCGCCCGCCTCGTCAAACTGCACGACGAAGGACTGCTCGAAGCCTACATCCTGTTCGCACGCATCGATCAGGGCATCGCGCAGGACTACGCCGAATACCGCAAAACCAATCGCGACAAGTTGCGCCGCTATTTGATGGAATACGTGACGGCGAAGAAGAAGTAAGCAGGGTAGGGGTTAAAAGGGTAAGGGGAAAAAGGGTAAGGGGGAAAGGGTAAGACGGAAGGCGCTCAAGCTCTCCGTCT
>DASQNL010000100.1:0-7473 GCA_035644995.1 Pyrinomonadaceae bacterium
AGCCGCACAATTGGATGTGTCCTATGCGCCGTAGATGGCTCTCCCTGCTACCCTGTCTACAGGTGTGTCTCTGCGCCCTCGCAGCCGCAACACTTGTCAACGCAACGCAAACTCTTTCGCTTCGCGTCAACGAAGCGGCGACGCGAATCTCGCTCGCCGCAGGCCACAGCAAAATCTCGCTCGCGGTCGAGAACCACACGGGGCTCGCCTCGCCCGCGCACATCAAGCTCGAACTGCTCGACCCGCACGACCGGGTCGTCGCGCGCACGCAGCGACGAGAGACGTTGAAGCCCGGCGCAAACGTCGTCGCGGCCTTCCTGCCCATCTCGAACGTCACGCGTCCGGGCGGGGAGATCAAGCATCTTCTCTGGTATCGCCTGCGCTACGAGATCGCGCCGACGGCGGCGGCGACGCACGCCGAGACGACGCAGCCGCCGCTCGCCGCGGGCATCATCTCGCTCTCCGAAATCACGCCCGACCTCTTCGAGTTGAAGGTGGCGGCGGCGAGCCGCGCCAACGCGGGACAGCTTTACCGCGTGCGCGTGCGCGCCGAGCACCCGCTCGCGGCGCGCCCCGTCGGCGGCGTCGCGGTGACGGCCGAAGTGGTCTTCGATGAAACCGCCGTGGAGGGAGAAAGCGGCGCGTTGAAGTTGTCGGGCGTGACGAACCGCGACGGCTACGCCACGCTCGACTTCAATCTTCCGGCGCACATCAAGAGGGGCGAGGGCGAAATCAAAGTGACGGCGCGGCGCGGCGATGTCGTGCAGACCGCCTCCGACGACATCAGCCTCAACCAGACGACGCGCATCCTGCTGACGAGCGATAAGCCGCTTTACCAACCCGGCCAGACGCTCCACCTGCGCGCCCTCCTGCTCAACCATGCCACCCGGCGCGCAATCGCCGACGCCGGGGCTACCCTCGAAATCCAAGACCCCGAAGGCACGACCGTCTTCACCGCGCCGCTCAAGACCTCGCGCTTCGGCGTCGCCAACGTCGATTGGCCGATCCCGGACAACACGCGGCTCGGCGATTACAGCATCAATGTCACGGCCGACGAGGACAGTCCGCATGAGAGCGACGCATGGCTGCGCGTCAAGATCAGTCGCTACGAGTTGCCGAACTTCGCCGTCAGCGCGACGCCGGATCGCGGCTACTACCTGCCGGGCGAGCATGCGCAGGTGGAAGTGCGCGGCGATTATTTGTTCGGCCGGCCGCTCAAGCGCGGGCGCGTGCGCCTCGTGCGCGAAACGGAGCGCGTGTGGAATTACAAGGAGCAGAGGTATGACATCGAGGAGGGCGACAAGTACGAGGGCGAGTTGGGGGCGGACGGAAGTTTCCGCGTGCGCGTCAACCTCTCGCCGGAGCACGCGGAACTGGCGGCCTCTACGTGGCAACGCTTCACCGATCTCGGTTACGCCGCCTACGTCACAGACCCGACCACCAATCGCACCGAGCAACGCCGCTTCAACCTGCGCCTGACGAAAGAGCCGATTCACATCTACGTCTCGCAAGGCAACTACCGACAGGCCGCCGGGCTGCCGCTCGCCTTCTACGTCTCCACCTCCTACGCCGACGGCACGCCCGTCTCGTGTGAGTTGAAACTCACGCACCCGTCCGGGGAGGACGAGGGCTTGAAAGTTCCCGCTACGATCAAGACGAACGCTTACGGCATCGCCAAGGTCGCCGGGAAGGGATTGCCGGAAGCCGACGGGCGCGACTTGCACGTCCGGTTCACGGCGCGCGACCGGGAAGGGCGCGAGGGGCGGCACGTCGAAGGTTTCTGGTTCACCTCGCACCCCGTGCTGCGCGTCGAAACGGACAAGACGATTTATCGCGCGGGCGAAGGCATCACGGCGCGCGTCAGTTCCAACCGGGCGGATATGAAATTGCTGGTTGACGTGGTGAGCGACAACCGCATCGTGGCGACGCAGGCGGCGCGGCTGCGCGGCGGGCACGCGCTCATCGAGTTACCCTACCGCCCCGAATTTCAAAACCGTGTGACGCTCGCCGCCTACCCGGCCGGCTTTCCCGAACAACACAAGCACGATGACGCGCGGGGCACGCGCACGATAATCTACCCGCGCAACCGCGAGTTGAAATTCGACGTGCGGATGAGCCGCGCGAGTTACCAACCGGGCGAGGAGGCGGCGGCGGGCGTGCGCGTGCGCAGCGCGGCCGGGCGCAACGTGGAGAGCGCGCTCGGCGTCGTCGTCTTCGACAAGGCCGTCGAGGAACGCGCGCGCACCGAGCAAGACTTCGGCGCGCCTTACGGCTTCTCGAATTATTTTTACCGCTTCTGGTATGGACTCGAATCAATCGGCGGCCTCGGCCTGCGCGACATCGAACAACTCGACGCGACGCGCCCCCTCCCCGCGGGCTTGGAGACCGTGGCCGACTTCCTCCTCCAACGCGACGATGAATACTATCGCCCGAACTTTTTCAGTTCCTCCGCTTCCCGTCCCGGTCAGGATTTGATCTACGCGAAGCTCGCCTCGATTCACCTGCAAGCAGCCGCGAGCGCCATCAATGCGCGCCACAACCGCAGCGGGGAGCACCCGACGGACGAGGCGAGCCTGCGCCGCCTGCTCTCCGCCGAAGGCATCGCGCTCGAAGACTTGCGCGACCCGTGGGGCACGCCCTATCGCCCCGTCTTCTCCATCGAACGCACCAACGACGTGTTGGCGTTCACGAGCGCGGGCGCAGACAAGCGGCACGGCACAACAGACGATTGGACGGCGCAGCGTTTCAGTTGGAACTACTTTCGACCGGCGGGCGAGGCGATCAATCGCGCCCTCTCGGAGCATCACCGGCGCACCGGCGGCTTCATCCGTGACGCCCTCGCGCTCAAGAGCGAACTCGCCCGCGCCGGCTTCGACCTCGACGTGCTCCGCGACCGCTGGGGACAGCCCTATGCCTTGAGCTTCGACGTGAGCGGCACGAATTACGTCGTCAACGTCGTGAGCGGCGGCGCGGACGGCCGTCTCACGCCAACCTATGTGAGCTACAGTGCGAACGACGACTTCCTCGTCTGGACGGCGACGATTGACTACTTCGCCGCGACGCGCGCCCGCATCGACGCGGCCATCGCCGCCTATCTCAAAGCGACGGCGCGCTTCCCGCGCGACGAGGCCGCGCTGCAAGAGATGCTCCGGCGCGTCGGACTTGATCCGGCGAATTTGAGAGACCCCTGGGGACATTCCTACTACGCCGCCTTCCGCGATGAATCGCACTACGCCGACCGCGTCCAGATCGAGAGCGGCGGCGGGCAGCCGACGGCGCACGGGAGCACGACGCCCGTCACGCGGCGATTGGAGTACGTCACGCTCCGCAGCGCGGGCGCGGACGGGAAGACGGGGACGGCGGACGATTTCAACGTCGCGGAGTTTTCCCGCATCGTCTCCGATCAGTCGGCGCGCGACGGCGAGCCGCAAGCGACGCCCGCCCTTGCCGTCGCGTTTTCCGGCGACACCGGCGCAATCGGCGGCACCATCGTTGACCCACAGGGCGCGGCCGTGCCCGCGGCGGCCGTGACGGCGACGAACCAGTCTCAAACCGAACGCGTCTTTGAAACCAAGGCCGACGAGGAAGGCAAGTTCCTGCTGCGCAACCTGCCTGCCGGACTCTACACCGTGCGCGTCGAGTCGCCGGGCTTCACGCACGCGGTCGTCATGGACGTGCAAGTGCATTCGGCGACGCTCGCCACGGTAAACTTCAACCTCGACCCCGGCAACGTGTCGGAGACGGTCACCGTCTCGGCCGGCGTCGCTCAAGTCAGCAGTTTGTCGCTGTCGGTAAGCGCTCTCCCGAATGGAAAAAATTCCGGTTCGCTCCTGAAGCGTCAGCCGGGCGAGCCGGCGACGCGGAAACCGCCCATCTCGACGCCGCGCCTGCGCAAAGATTTTCCCGAAACGCTCTACTGGCAACCCGCCGTCCTCACCGACGCGCGCGGGCGCGCCGAACTGCGCTTCAAGCTCGCCGACAACATCACCACCTGGAAGATGTCCATCATCGACTCGACCGAGGCAGGTGAACTCGGCACAATTGAACGAGAGATACGCGCCTTCCTTCCCTTCTTCGTCGAACACGACCCACCGCGCGTCCTGACCGAAGGCGACGAGATCAGTTTGCCCGTCGTCTTGCGCAATTATCTCGAACGCGCGCAGACCGTCGCGCTCGACATCAAGCCCGAAGATTGGTTCACGCTGCTCAGCCCGGCGCGCAAACAGGCGAGCGTCGCGGCGGGCGACGCCGCGCGCGAGACGTTCGACTTCCGCGCCGTCTCGTCCGTCAAAGCAGGCATACAGCGCATCACGGCCATCGGCGGCGACGCGAGCGATCAGATCGAGAAGCCGATCCACGTTCACCCCGACGGCGAGGAGGTGGCCGAAACCACGACGCACATCCTGCGCGAGTCGTCACGGCTCGAAGTCAGCCTGCCCGCCGAGGCCATCCCGCGCACGGCGCGCTCCGAGTTGAAGATTTACCCGAACCTCATGGCGCACGCCATCGAGGGCGTGGAGGCGATCATGTCGCGTCCTTACGGCTGCGCCGAACAGACGATCTCAGCCACCTATCCGAGCCTGCTCGTCTTGCGCCACTACCGACGCGCGGGCGGTAGCGACAACGCAACGACTCCGCCCATCGCCGCGAAGGCCGCGCGTTACGTGCGGCAAGGCTACGAACGCCTGCTCTCGTATCGCTCCGACAGCGGCGGCTTCTCCTACTGGGGGCGCGGCGAACCAGACCTCGCGCTCACGGCCTACGCCGTCAGGTTTCTGGAGGACGCGCGCGAATTCACCGGCGTTGACGAGAGCGTGCTCGCCGCCGCGCGCGAGTGGCTCATCCGGCAGCAGCGCGCCGACGGCAGTTGGGCGGCTCAAGCGTGGGACAAAGACGCGAACGGGAGTCGGCGAAACGCGATCCTCACCTCCTATGTCGCGCGCATCCTCGCCATGCGGCGCGCGGAGGCCAAGGCATCGCCCGGCGAGCAGAGCGGAACTCAAACCGCCGACGCGCTCCGCCGCGCGCTCGCCTATCTCGCCCCGCACACCGAAGAGATGGACGAGCCTTACCTGATCGCCTCTTACGCGCTTGCCGCGATTGACGGCGGCGAGTCGCCCGTGAAGATCGCGCGCGCCGTCAACCGGCTGCGCGCGCTCGCACACGACGAAGCCGGCGGCTCCTACTGGCAGCTTGAAACCAACACGCCCTTCCACGGCTGGGGCAATGCCGGACGCATCGAAACCACCGCCCTCGCCGTGCAAGCTCTCGCCAGGGCGAAGGGCGAAAGCGGCGAGGTGAAAGATGAAGCCGGGAAGTTGATGGATGAAAGGATAAAGGATGAAAGGATAAAGGATCGGGGGAAAGGCGGCTCAACTTACGCCGCCCCGGCTTTCGCCCCCACGCCTTCGCCCGTGCCTACGGCGTCCACGCCCGCGTCGGCACCCGCGTCGGCGTCCGCGCCCGCAGCTTCCACGGCCATGTCGAAGAACGTTCCGCGCGCTTCCGGCGAGCTTGTTGATCGCGGCCTCTTGTTCCTCTTGAAGAACAAGGATCGTTACGGCGTGTGGCTCTCGACCCAGGCGACCGTCAACGTGCTCGACGCGTTGAACGCGCTTTCGCTGCCGGGTGCGGCGGGCGTGCCGGGGGACAAGATCGCCGCCGCGTCACAGCCCGCAGCGGCGGCGGCGCAGGCGGTCGAAGTTTTCGTCAACGGCCAAAGCGCGGGCGCGCTCACGCTCCCGGCGACGCACGAACCGGCGAATCCCATCTCGCTCGACCTCTCGCGCTTCGTCGCCGTGGGCGCGAACCGCATCGAGATCAGGCGCGCTTCCGGCGCGGGTTTCGCGGCCTCGGCGCAACTCGTCACGACCTATTACCGCCCCTGGGCTGCCGCCGCAGCCGACGGCACACATGCGCGCCCGCAGGATGCGCGCTCGCTCAACCTCACCGTCGGGTTCGACCGCACGACGGCGGCGACGGGCGACACCGTCACCTGTCGCGTCGCGGCCGAGCGCATCGGGCATCGAGGCCACGGGATGCTGCTCGCCGAGGTCGGCCTGCCGCCGGGCGCGGACGTGGATCGCGCCTCGCTCGAACTCGCCATGAAAGAGTCGGGCTGGGAGTTCAGCCATTACGACGTGCTGCCCGACCGTCTCGTCGTCTATCTCTGGCCGCGCGCCGGGGGCACGAAGTTCGAGTTCACCTTCCGCCCGCGCTTCGGCCTCGCCGCCAAGAGCGCGCCCTCCGTCGTTTACGACTACTACAACCCGGAAGCGCGCGCCGTCGTCGCCCCGACGAAGTTCAACGTCAGAGACCCCGCGCAGCACGCGCCCGCCGCGCAGGCCAAACGGGAATAGAGCGGAACCGCACACCGACGCCGCACGCTGACGCCCCGCCGGTTTTGGCGGCGCGCGCGTGATGCTGTTAATCTAGGCCGCAACCGTAAAGAAGGGAGGCCGATAGATGCGTCTGACAGAGATGGTCAATTGCGCCGGTTGAGCGGCGAAGCTCGCGCCCGGCGCGCTCGCCCAGGTTCTGGGCGGGCTGAACATCCCGAAACATCCCAATCTGCTGGTCGGCATCGAGACGGCGGACGACGCCGGCGTGTATCAACTGACCGCAGACCTCGCGCTCGTCCAGACCGTGGATTTCTTCACGCCGATTGTTGACGACCCATACGACTACGGTCGCATCAGCGCGCTCAACTCCATCAACGACGTGTGGGCGATGGGCGGCACGCCCATCACCGCGCTCGCCATCACCTGCTTCCCGAAGAAAGGCCTGGACTTCTCCATCCTCGGCGAGATCATGCGCGGCGGCCTCGACGTGTTGACCGCGCACAACGTCGCGCTCCTCGGCGGCCACAGCGTAGACGACCCGCAGATCATGTTCGGCTATGCCGTGACGGGCACGATCAACCCGCGCCGCGTCATCACCAACCGCGGCGCGCGTCCCGGCGACGCCCTGCTCCTGACGAAGCCGCTCGGCACCGGCGTCATCTCCACCGGCATCAAGTTCGGCAAGGCGAGCGCGGAGGTCATGCAGGCGTCGCTACAGACGATGCTGCTCGCGGGGCGCGAGGCGGCCGTGCTCATGCAGGAGTTCGGCGCGCACGCCGCCACCGACGTGACCGGCTTCGCCCTTCTCGGCCACGCGTGGGAGATGGCGCGCGGAAGCGAGGTGACGATTGAGATCGAGGCGGCGAGCGTGCCGCTCATCGCGGGCGCGCTCGACCTCGCGGCGCAAGGTTTGCTCACGAGCGGCGACAAAACGAACCGTCTCTACGTCGGCGACGACATCGAGATCGGCGGCGCGGTGAGCCTGCCCCTCGCCGGTCTCCTCTTCGACCCGCAAACGGCGGGCGGCCTCTTGATCTCCGTCGAACCGGCGCGCGCCGATGCGCTGCTCGCGCGTCTGCGCGAAGTGTACCCGGATGCCGCGCGCATCGGTCGCGTCAGCGAACGCGGCGCG
>DASQNL010000101.1:0-9808 GCA_035644995.1 Pyrinomonadaceae bacterium
ATCCCGGAAGCGCTGCGCGTTGTGCCCGGTTTGCGCGTGCAACAACTCGGCGGCCCCGGCGCGCTCCTCACCATCAAGACGCGCGGCCTGCGCAATCAAGACACCGCCGTCACGATTGACGGCCTGCGCTTTCGCGACCCCTCCTCGCCGCAGGGCGATGCCTCCGGCTATCTGAGCGAACTCCACACGACGAACGTCAGCCGCGTCGAAGTGCTGCGCGGCTCAGGTTCGTCGCTCTACGGCACGAACGCCATCGGCGGCGTCGTCAACATCATCACGGACGAAGGCGGCGGCCGCACGCGCGGAAGCCTGCTCTCCGAGGGCGGCGGCCTCGGACTCTTTCGCGGCCGCGCGCAAATCGCGGGCGGCACGGGCGCGAACCGCGTCGCCTACAGCGCGGGCGTCTCACACTTGAACGTCGCGCGCGGCATCGACGGCGACGACGCGGCGCGCACCACGAGCGGGCAGGGGCGCGTCCTCTTCCGGCTGCTGCCGACCGCGACGCTCAGCGCGCGTCTCTACGCCGCAGACTCTTTCGCCCAACTCAACGAGGACGCGCGCCCCGTCGTCGCGGCCTTGCCCCCAGGCGTAGTTCGCGCCGTGCCGCTCGCGCGCTCTGAGTTGCGCCGCTTTGAAAACGGCACACCCGACTTTCAGTTGACGAACGGCGCGGCCACTTTCATCCCCTCGACCAACGATCCGGACGCCGCCCGCGCCGCGCGCTTTTTCTCCGGCGCGCTGCTGTTCACGCAACGCCCCACGGAGAGCTTCGGCTACACGATCTCCTATCAAGGCAACGCCACCGGCGGCTCGTTTTACGACGGCGGAGCGGGCACGGGCTTCGAGCCGTCCGGCACGACGCGCGCCGATTTCGACGGCCGCGTCCACACCCTGAACGCGCGCGCCGACTTTCGTTTGGGACGCGCCCACCTCCTCACCGCCGGTTATGAATTCGAGCGCGAACGCTTCCTTAATCGCTCGCTCACCTCGTTTGCGCCCGCCGACGATTATTCCGTTGACGTGGCCGAACGCAGCCACACCTTTTTCATACAGGATCAGGTGCGGCTGCTCGACGACCGCCTGCAACTCTCCGCCGCCTTCCGCACGCAACGCTTCGCGCTCTCGCGCCCGGAACTCGCGCCCACGGCCGCCTCGCCCTTCGCCGGGTTCAACTTCGCCGCTCCCCCGAACGCCTATACCGGCGACGGCTCAATCGCCTACTCCTTCCGCACGACGGGCACCAAACTCCGCGCCCACGTCGGCAACGGCTACCGCGCGCCTTCGCTCTACGAACGCTTCGGCAGCTTCTACGACCCGCGACCCTTCGACGGCAGCGCGGCGCGTTTTTCCGCCTTCGGCGACCCGCGCCTGCGTCCCGAACGCTCCATCGCCTTCGACGCCGGACTCGACCAGACGTTCGCGGGCACGCGCGCCCGTGCCTCCGCCACCTATTTTTACACGCGCTTGCAGGAAGTGATCGCGTTCGATTTCACCGGCCTCGTCGGGCCGGATGATCCGTTCGGGCGTTTTGGCGGCTACGTCAACACGCGCGGCGGACTCGCGCGCGGCGTCGAGTTGAGTTTGGATGCCGCGCCCGCGCGCACGCTCGACCTGCGCGCCGCCTACACCTACACCAACGCCGACGAGCGCACGCCGCGCGTCGGCGACGTGCTCCGTTCCTTCGCGATTCCCGATCATCAATTCAGCCTGACGGCCACGCAGCGCGTCGGTCGCCGCCTGTGGTTCAACTTCGACCTCACCGCGTCGAGCGATTACCTCGCGCCCGTGTTCAACCCGTCAACTTTCGGAACCGTCGTCTATCGCTTCGACGGCATCCTCAAAGCCGACGCGGGCGCAAACTACACTTGGCCGCTCTCGGAATCGCGCAGCCTTCGCTTCTTCGGCTACGTGGAAAATCTCTTCGGGCGCGAGTATTTCGAGAACGGCTTTCGCACGCCGGGGCGGACGGGCAAGGCGGGCGCGCAGTTCAGTTTTTAGCGAAGATGGACGCTGAGCTAAATCGGCAGCCGCTCGTCGAAGGCGAAGGCGAAGATTTTTATTGGGAGGGCGCGCACGTCGTCTTCACGGCGCGCTTCCTGTCGCGTCGCGGGTTTTGTTGCCGGAACGGGTGTCGTCATTGCCCGTATGGATTCGAAAGGGAGGGGCGCGGAGATGAGTTTGCGGAGAAGCCGGAGGGGCGTTGAGTGGGGCGGCGCGCTCATCATGGCGTGCGTCGCGCTGGCCTTCGTCGCATGCGGGGATGCGGTCTATGTCGAGAGCGGCAAGGGCGCGAAGGAGGCATCGGGCGCGCCGCCGCAACCGCAGCGGATCATCTCGCTCAGCCCCAGCACGACCGAGGTGCTCTACGGCGTCGGCGCGTTCGAGCGCGTGGTGGCCGTGTCGGACTACGACAAGTTTCCGCCGGAGGTGTCGCGTCTGCCACGGATCGGCGGGTGGAGCAACACGAACCTGGAACAGGTCGCCACGCTCAAGCCCGATCTGATCATTATGACTTCTTCGCAAGCGCCGCTCATCAAGGATAAACTCGACGCGCTCGGCGTGCGTACCGTCACCGTGCCGAGCTACACGGTGGCGGACGCGCTCTCAGGCATCGAGCAGATCGGCGCGGCCACGGGGCGCGAGGAAGCCGCCCGCCAACTCGTCGCCGACGTGCGCGCGAAACTCGAAGAGGTGCAGTCGCGCACGCGCGACCTGCCGCGCCTGCGCGTGCTATGCATCGTGGATCGCGTGCCCGGCACGCTGCGCGGCTTGTACACGGCGACGCGCGGAAGTTTCTTCGCCGAGTTGATCGAGATCGCGGGGGGCGAATCCATCGCGCCGCCCGCCTCGAACGGCTTCGGGCAGATCAGCAAAGAGGCCGTCGTTTCGCTGAACCCCGACATCATCTTCGACATGCTGCAAAGCGGCGAGGGGAAGCTGGCGGAGAACACGCAGGAAGTGTGGCGCGAACTCTCGAACGTGCGCGCCGTGCGCGAGGGGCGCGTCTATCGTTTGAACGACGAATCCATGCTCCACCCTTCGCAGTTCGTCGGCGACACGGCGCGCAAGTTCGCCGAGTTGATCCACCCGGCAGCGTTCGGCGCGAAAGGGCAGTAAGGTTTCACACGCGAACCGGAAGCGACCTGCCGGTGGCCGGCGCGCGGGGGCGGCTCATCATGGATAACGCTGCACAGTTGAGCCAGGCACGACACGCCGACGTGTTGCTCGAAGCGCGCGAGTTATATTTCGCTTACGCGCCGGGGCTGCCGGAAGTGGTGCGCGGCGCATCGCTCGCGTTGCGGCGCGGGCTGCTCGCCGCCCTCATCGGCGCGAACGGCTCAGGGAAGTCCTCGCTCATACGCCTGCTCGGCGGCATCGCCCGGCCGTCGCGCGGCGAAGTGCGCTTCGACGGGCAGCCGTTCCGCTCGCTCGAACCGCGCGCGCGGGCGCGGCGCATCGCCTACGTGCCGCAGGCCGCGGCGAGCGTCTTTCCGCTGACCGCGCTCGAAGTGGTGTTGATGGGGCGCAGCCCTTACACGTCGCGTTTTCGTTTCGAGAACGAGCGCGACATCGGTGTCGCGCGCGATGCGCTCGCGGCCGTTGACGCCGCGCACCTGGCCGCGCGCAGCGTGACGGAGTTGTCGGGCGGCGAGCGGCAACTCGTCGCCCTCGCCCGCGCGCTCGCGCAAGAGCCGGAATGCCTGCTGTTGGATGAACCCGCGGCCGCGCTCAATTTGAAGCATCGCGCGGGACTCATTCGTCATCTCGTCCGGCTGCGCGACGAACGCGGCATCACCGCGCTCATCGTCACTCATGATCTGCAACTGCTCGACCCGGCCTTCGATCAAGTGTTCGCCATGAGCGGCGGCGCGGTGGCGGCCGCGGGCACGCCCGCCGAAGTGTTGCGCGACGAGGTGCTGGCGGAAGTTTACTCGGACGAGCACGTGCGCGCGCGGCAGGCGTTCGGGCGGACGTTCGTGTGGTCGGAATGAATGTTCGGGAGAGAGAGACGCGCGCGAGGTGCGCCGGGGTTTGGTGAACACGATTTGATCTCAAGCCGACACGCAAAAGCCGGAAAACAAAAACCGGCGGCGAAGCGTTTGCCGCGCGCCCTGTTGTTGCTCGCGGCGGTGCTCGTCGTCTCGACCGTGGTTGCGCTGCGGGTCGGCTATGCGCCGATTGCGTTCGCGGAACTGCGCAGCGACGAGATGGCGCGCCTGCTCTTTTTTCGCCTGCGGTTGCCGCGCGTGTTGATGGCGGGGATGGTGGGAGCGTCGCTGGCGATGGTGGGGGCGTCGTTGCAAGCGTTGTTTCGCAACCCGCTCGCGGAGCCGCTGACGCTCGGCGTGTCGGGCGGCGGCGCGCTCGGCGCGAGCCTCGCGATTGCCTTCGGGTTCGGCGCGAAGGTGGCGGGCGTGCCGTTCATCTTCCTCGCGGCGTTCGCGGGCGCGGGCGCGGCGATGCTCGTCGTTTACCGGCTGGCGCGCACGGGCGCGGTCGTGATGCCGGGCGCGCTCCTGCTCGCGGGCGTCGTCTTAAATTTCGTGGCGGCCTCTTTCGTCGTCATCATTCAATACTTCACGGACTACTCGCGCGCGCTGCAAATTCTGCGCTGGACGATTGGCAGCCTCGACGTGGTCGGCTTCGATTTGATCTGGCGCATGCTGCTGTTTCTCGTGCCCGGCTGGGTCGTGCTCGCCTTGATGGCGCGCGACCTGCACCTGATCGCGCTGGACGAGGAGACGGCGGCGAGCCTCGGCGTCAACGTGCGGCGGAGCGAGCGTCTGGTCTATGCGGCGAGTTCCTTGATCGTCGGCGTGACGGTGGCGGTCGGCGGAACAATCGGCTTCGTCGGATTGATCGTGCCGCATGCGGTGCGCCTGCTGTTCGGCGAAGACGTGCGCGTGATTCTGCCGTGCTCGTTTTTGCTCGGCGCGGCCTTCCTCATGCTGGCCGACGCGGCGGCGCGCACGGTCTTGGGCGTCGGCGAACTGCCCGTCGGCGCGATCACCGCGCTCACGGGCGGCCCCGTCTTCCTGTGGCTGCTCAGACGGCAGCAACGTTTAGCGGCAATGTGAAAATTTGTCCGTGGTCAGTCGTCAGTTGTCGGTTGCATGTGATCATCACACGAGTTACTAAAGACGGATTTGAACAACCGACAACTGACCACGGACAACGGACAGCTTTGGAGGCTTATGAGTATTGCGACGAAGGCGGGCGACAAAGGGCAGACGGGTCTTATCGGCGGCGAGCGCGTTTCAAAGGCCGACTTGCGGGTGGAGGCTTACGGGACGATTGACGAGTTGACGTCGTGGCTGGGCTTCGCGCGCTCCATCTGCGCGGACGCCGAGGTGGGCGCGTTGACGAAGGAGATTCAGCGCGAGTTGTTCGCGGTGAGCGGCGGGGTGGCGAATCCTTTGGGCGCGCAGAAAGAGCCGCCGTATGTGACGGAGGCGATGGTCGAGGCGTTGACCGCGCACGTCAATCGCATCGAGGGGCTGGAAGGTATTTTGTCCGATTGGTCTCTGCCGGGCGAGCATGCGGCGGCGGCGGCCTATGACGTGGCGCGCACCGTCTGTCGCCGCGCCGAGCGCGCGGTGGTGCGTCTCGTCGAGTCGGGCGAGGCAGCCGCGCCGCAGACCGTCGCCTACCTCAACCGCCTCTCCGATTTGCTCTGGCTGTTCGGCCGCCTCCTGGAACTGCGCGCGGGCGTGGACGCGCGCCTGCGCGACGACGAACACACGGGGCCGCGCTGGTCGCGCGCATGGTAAGAAAGGTTTCAAGTTTCAAGTTTCAAGTTTCAAGTTTAAGAATGCGGCATTCCGGTTCTTTAACTTGAAACCTGAAACTTGAAACTTGAAACCTTTCTTACCTGATCATCATAATCACTTGCCGCTCGCGCGCGCCGTCAAACTCACATAGGAAAATTCCCTGCCAGCGTCCTAAGAGCAACTCGCCTTCGCGGAAGGGGACGGTCACGCTCGTGCCGACGAGCGTGGTCTTGAGGTGCGCGTCGGAGTTTTCCTCGTTGTGGCGGAAGCCCATGCCGTGTTGGGGGATGAGGGTGCGTAGGGCGTGGAGCATGTCGCGGGGCACGTCCGGGTCTGCGTTCTCGTTGATGGTCAGCCCGGCGGTGGTGTGTTGCGTGTAGAGCACGCAGACGCCCTCGCGCGCCCCCGACGCCGTGAGCCTGCGCCGCACCTCATCAGTGAATTCCACCAACTGCTCGCGCTCGCGCGAACGCACTTTGATGATCTCCATGAGCGTCCTTTCAGGGGCGACGATAAACGAAAAATTTTAACTTTGAGCGGGCGCGGCCGTGAGTTTGCCGCCCGCGCTTTTCCCGCGCGAGCCTTTGGCGGCCGTCCCGTTTTTACCGCGCGTGCGGCGCAGGAGCGGGAGGCGGATGCGGAAGGTTGCGCCGCGTCCTTCGCCTTCGCTTTCGGCCGCGACCGTGCCGCCATGCAGTTCGACGAGGCGGCGGACGATGGCGAGGCCGAGACCGAGACCGCCGTGCTTGCGCGTGCTGGTGCTGTCGGCCTGCCGGAAGTGCTCGAAGACGTGCGGCAGAAAATCGGGATCGATCCCCGCGCCGTTGTCCTTGACGATGATCTCGGCGTGCGCGCCCGCGCGTTTGAGCGAGACTTCCACGCTTCCGCCCTCGGACGTGAACTTGACGGCATTCGATAAGAGATTCCAGACCACTTGCTGCATGCGGTCGGGGTCGCCGGAAACCGTGCCGACGCCCCGGCCGATGCGCGAAACGAGCCGGATGGACTTCGCTTCCGCCGCCGGGTGCACCACGTCCATCGCCGCCGCGATGACCGGCGCGAGTTCGAGGGGCTGCACGTCGAGACGAAGTTTGCCGGAGATGATGCGCGAGATGTCGAGGAGGTCGCCGATGAGTTGCGCCTGCGCGCGCGCGCTGGCTTCGATCACGTCGAGGGCGTGCCGCTGCCCTTTCTCGTCGAGCATGCCGAGTTTGAGCAGTTCCGCCCAACCCATCATCGAGGTGAGCGGCGTGCGCAGTTCGTGCGAGACGGTGGCGAGGAAAGTGTCTTTGGCGCGGTTGGCCTCTTCGGCGAGGCGATAAAGGCGTTTCTGATCGTCGATGTCCGTGTTCGTGCCGAACCAGCGGATGATGCGCCCCGACGCATCGCGCATCGGCAGCGCGCGCCCCAGGTGCCAGCGATGATCACCGTCCGAGCCGCGCCTGAGCCGGAACTCCACTTCGTAAACTTCGCCCGTCGCCAGCGAGTTGCGCCAGCGTTCGAGACAGGAGGCGAGGTCGTCCGGGTGGATGACCTCCTGCCAACTGTGGCCGACGATCTCGACATCGGGGCGCGAGAAATATTCGATGGTGCGCTGGTTGACGTAATCGAGCGAGCCGTCGGGCTGCGCCGTCCAAACCTGCTGCGGGATCGACTCGGCGAGGAAACGGTAACGCTGCTCGTTGGCCTCGGCCGCGGCGCGCACCTCCTGCTCGCTCGCCAGCAACGCCTCGCGCTCGCGCTCGGCGCGCGTGCGGACGGCGATCTCGCGGTCGAGTTTTTGATTAAGCTCGGCCAGCGTGTTGGAATTGCGGCGCAGTTGGATTTGCGTCATGGTCTGGCGCGCGAGCACGTGCAACGCTTCCTGTTGTTCGGCGGTGAGCGTGCGCGGGATGTGGTCGATCACGCAGAGCACGCCGAGCGCGTGCCCGTCGGAGGTGACGAGCGGCACCGCCGCGTAAAAGCGGACGTGCGGCGCGGAGACGACGTAAGGGCTTTTGGCGGAACGCTTGTCCGCCGCGGCGTCTTCGATGATGAAGGGTTCGGGACTGAGAATGGCCTGACTACAGAAGGTGGACTCGCGCGGCACCTCGCTGGCGTCGAAGCCGACTTTCGCTTTGAACCACAGGCGCGACTTATCCACCAGACTGACGAGCGCGATGGGCGTGCCGCAGATGTAGGCGGCGAGGCGCACGATGTCGTCGAAAGATTCTTCGGGGGCGGTGTCGAGGATGGCGCACTCAAGCAGCGCGGCGACCCGCTCCGCCTCATTACAAGGAACGGCCGCTTTCGGTTTCGCCGGAGCTTTTTTGCTGGCTTGTTTCATGCGTGCGCCGGAGTGAAGCGCAAGGGTGAGAGACGGGGATGAACCGGCCGCGCTCAAGCGTTTGAGTAGCGTTCCTGATTCATCCCTGCTGCCCTCATCCCTTTTTTCTAAGTAACGCCCAGCCGGAAGGCAGGACGGCGGCCGCGAGCGCGATCTTCACGATGTCGCCGACGACGAACGGCGCGACGCCGAGCGCGAAAGCCTGTCCCGCCGCATAGAAGCGCAGGAGTCCGAGCCATCCGCCGAACAGGATGATGATCGAGCCGATGCCAATCGCCGCCGCCGCCGTCAGGAATTTCCTGTCCCAGCCGCGCTCCGCGAGCCAGCCCGTGACGAACGCCGCCGCCGGGTAGGCCAGCAGATAACCGGCCGTCGGGCTGAAGGCGAGATAGAGCGCGCCGCCGTTGCCGCCGCGAAAGAACGGCAGCCCCGATGCGCCTTCGACGAGATAGAGCAGCAACGCCGCCGCGCCCAGACGCGAACCCAACAGCGCGCCCGTCAACAACACGGCAAACGTCTGCAACGTGATGGGCACGGGCGTGAAGGGCAGCGGGACGACCACCTGCGCCGAGAGCGCGATGAACAGGCTGAAGGCCACGACGAGCGTGATTGATTTCACCCAGTGCGCGGGCGCAAGCCACGCCCCCGCCAGAGTCTCTGCTTTTGCGTAAGTATGCATAGTTTCAAGTTTCAAGTTTCAAGTTTCAGGTTGTGAGTTTCAAGTTTCAGGTTTCAGGTTTCAAGTTAAAGATCAAAGAACCTCAGTCTTGAAACTTGAAACCTGAAACTTGAAACCCAATATAAACAACGGTGCGAGCACAAGGGTAATGGTCGGAAGCAATTTGATCAAGAGGTGGAGCGACCGGACGGCCGCGCGATATTTGTACGCTCACGTTTCGTCTTCACTTACCTGTCGCGCGAAAGAACTTCAGCCGTCGTTTGCGTGAACAAACAGACGGCTGAAAAGATCGTTCCGACCGGCGGGCGAAGTTTAACTAAACACGCCGCTGAAAACGCGTCGAACTAACAGGCCGGGGCGGGTTTAGTCCCCGGTGGCGATGCCTTCCCTGTCCGTGCCCATCTTGCCCACGGCTTCGGGGAGTTCGGCGACGATGCGCATGCCGTAGAAGGAACGCCAGACGAAGAACAGCGAGATGACGAAGAAGACGGCGGCGAGAAAGTGCGTGAGCATCGCGCCGTTTTCGCCGAGTCGCCCGTTCCTGTCGGCGAGCGAGACGGCCAACTCCACGGCCGGCAAACCGAACAGCGTCGTGAACTTGATGACGGGGTTCAAGGCAACCGACGAGGTATCTTTGAACGGGTCGTCGACCGTGTCGCCGACCACCGCCGCGTCGTGCAAGGGCGTGCCCTTGGCCTTGAGTTCGACTTCGACGATCTTCTTGGCGTTATCCCACGCGCCGCCCGCGTTCGCCATGAAGATAGCCTGATAGAGACCGCCGTCGCTGAACGTTGCGCGCGCGTCTCATCGTCAAACGAAGAGACGCGCGCAACGTGAGAATCATGTGCGATGGATAACCGATTGCTGACAACTGGCAACCTTTATCGAATAAACCACGGAGCCAGCACGAGGCTGACGACCGACATCAACTTGATCAGGATGTTGAGCGACGGCCCCGAAGTGTCTTTGAACGGATCGCCCACCGTGTCGCCGACGACCGCCGCCTTGTGCGGGTCGGAGCCTTTGCCGCCG
>DASQNL010000102.1:0-3416 GCA_035644995.1 Pyrinomonadaceae bacterium
CCTCCTTGTGCTGCACGATGCAGGCTAACAAGCGCGCGACGGAAGCGTCAAACTCGCCGCGCCGCGCCGCGCCGTGTTAAATTAAACTTCATCCAGAATCAGGCGGACGCACTCGACGAAACCTATGAGCACTGAGCATCAGCCACTCGACGCGCTCGGCGTCTTTTCGCACCCGGACGACGCCGAGTTGACGGTGGCGGGCACGCTTCTCAAGTTGAAATCCCTGGGCTACCGGACGGGCGTGCTCGACATGACGCGCGGCGAGATGGGCACGCGCGGCACGCCGGAAGGACGCGCGGAAGAGGCGCGCGAGGCCGCGCGCCTCATGCAACTCGACGCGCGCCTCAATCTCGAACAGCCCGACGGCCACGTCTCGCTAACGGACGATGCGCGCCGCGCGATGGTGCGCGTCTTGCGCGGCGTGCGCCCGCGCGTGGTCTTCACCTCGCACTGGGACGACCCGCACCCCGACCACGCCGCCACGGCGCGCATCGTGCGCGAGGCGGCGCGGCTCGCCAGCATGCGCCGCTACGACGAGGAATACGGGCAAGCGCACGTGCCCATGCCCTCGCTCGCGCACGCCGTCTACTCGCGGCTCGTCGTGCCGTCGTTCGTCGTGGATGTGTCGGATTTCGTCGCGGAGAAAATGAGCGCGATCCGGGCGCACACGTCGCAGTTTTACCGCGAGGGCGCGGACGAGCCGGAGACGCGCATCAGCGACAAGAATTTCCTCGCCCAGATCGAACACCGCATGAGCTACTACGGCTCGCTCATCAACGTCGCCGCCGGAGAAGCCTTCTACGTCCGCGAGGCGTTAAACGTCGAAGACCCCGTCAAACTGCTCACGCAGCCCATGAATATTTATTCGTGAGCGACGCGCGCGAGATGAGAGGCGGCAAGTTGAAAGCTGCCGGGCGTTCGGCGGCGGGCGAGGGCGAAGCCGGTTTGAGAGGTCGGCCGTGGCCGGGCGCGTGGGGTTGGGCGTACCCCGCGACGTATGCGCTTCACCTGTTGGAAGAATTATGGGGCGGCGAGGGTTTTACCGCGTGGCTCGCGCGCGTCGCGGGCATCGAACTCACGACGCGACAGTTTCTCAACTGGAACGCGCTCGCCCTGCTGTCGATGACGCTGGGCGTCGCCCTCACGTTGCGCTTCAGAACTTTGCGCTGGCTGCTGCTCGCCTACGGCGTCGCCTTCCTGCTCAACGCGCTCTCACACCTCGCCGCGAGCCTCTACACGCTCTCTTACTCGCCCGGCCTGCTCTCAAGTTTGCTGCTCTGGCTGCCGCTCGGCGCGTTGACGCTCGTTTATTTCCGACCGACTCTCACGCGTCGCGGCCGTCGCGCGGGGCTGCTCGTCGGATTGTTGATGCACGCGGTCGTCCTCGCGCTCACGCTCGTCGGCGGGCGTTTGAACTTTTGAACCCGCTTTAAGGCCGCGCCTTCGTTTTGTCGCCGTCGAGCACGGCGCGGGCGATGGCAAGCGTGGCGACGGCGCGCGGCGATTCGCCCGTGAACGTTTGGGCGAGCGCGACGGCGCGGTTCATATCGTCTCTGGCGAGCGTTTGAAAAACGCCCGTGAGGTCGAAGACGGGGGCGGAGAAGTTCATCGTCATGCTCATGCCGCCGGTGCGGATGCGCGAGGAGAGTCCGGCGTCCGCGCCGGTAAACTCGGGCGCGGCGTTCGCCGCCTTGACGGCCTCCGACATGATCTCCCATGCGCGGTTGCGGTCGAACTCGAAGAAGCGCGTGGCGACGGCCACGGTCGAGCGCACGCGGTCGGGGTCGGCGGCGTCGATGCCTTTCGCGGAGGCGGCCGCCGACTCAAGGGCTTCGAGGGCGCGCGTGCGGTCGTCTTTGGCGAGCAGGCGCGCGGCCTCGGTATATGCCCAGGTGCGCTGCACGGGCGTCAGTTCGCTTGAGGCCGTGAGCAGGCGCAAAACTTCCAGCCCATCCTTTTTATCCGTCACCGCGCGATTGAGGAGCGCGAAGTCTATGAAGCCGCGCACCTGGCGGCGCAAGTCCGCGTCCTCGATCTTTTCCGTGAAGTCGCGCGCGCGGGCGTCGCCTTTGGAGGCGGCGGCTTGCGCGGCGCGCACGTAGGCTAAATCGCGTTCGCGCGGGTTGGCGGCGCGCTCGGCGCGGTCGAGCGATTCCTGCACGGGGTCGCCTTGCGCGCCTTCGGGCACGAGGCCGCGCCTCAGGTCGTCGCTCAAATTGTCGCGCGCCGCTTCGGGGATGTCGGGATTGAGCGCGGCGAGGCGTGCGCGCAGCGCGGGCACGCCCTCCGGGATGACCTGCTCGAAGAAGGGCATGAGGCGCGAGATGACGAAGAACGTGCCGACGCGCCCCGTGGCCGTCGCGTCCTGATCCGCCTGCGGCAGCGGGCGCAGGAGCACCTGCGAGGCGGCGCGCGCGAAGCCGACGCGGAGCGCGGCGGGCAAATCGGGCGTCTTGACCTCACCCCGACGCTGGCTCGAAGAGATGCCCTGCCCGCCCTGCCCGATGGTCATGTAGAGATGCGGCGTGAGCACGTAGGACGAAAGTAGGAGGATGTCGCCCGCGTCGGAGGCCGGGGAGAGCGCGACGCTTGCGAGCAGCGCGTTGTAGCGTCGGTCGGCTTCCGCCGCGTTCCGCTCGCGCAGCATGACGAGAAACTCGACCGACGAAGGGTTGACGCTGTTCAAGGCCGGATCGGCGAATTCCAAAGCGCGCGCCGTGTCGCCGTCTTCGAGAAATTGCATGGCGAGTTGCAGGCGACGCGCCACGTCCGCCGGAACCGCATCGGGGTCGCGCCGCGCGGGCGGTTGTTGTTTTCCTCCACCGGCGGGAGGCGCGCCCGTCCCCGCGCCCGTCGGGAGGTTGTCGGAAGCGTTGTTCAGTTCGCTCGTCTCGCGTTTGCGCGCCTCCTCCATCTTGCCGAGAAACTCCTCGCCGAGCGCGCGTTCGCGTTTCGCGGCGAGGCGCAACACTTCGCCGCGCAGGTTCGGGAGATTGAGACCCCTCGTGGAGAGGCGTCCGGCCGCACGGTTCTGCTCCTCGCCGCGACGCGTGTTCTCCGCGTCGGCCATCTCGGCCGCATCCCACGCGCGGCGGAAGAGTGCGCGCGCGCGTTCGCGGTCGGTCTCCCAGAGCGCGTCGGCCGCCTGCGTCTGCACGCGCGCCCGGAGCGTCTGGTCGCGGAAGCCGCGCGACTCGTCCGCGAGCGTGTTGAGCAGGGAGACGGCGTTGGCGCGTCGCTCGGCGGCCAGCGGGTCGGCCGCGCCCGGCGTGCGCGTTTTGGTCGCGGCGGCGGCAGGCTTCTTCGGTTGTGCGGCGGCGGTTTGCGCGTGGGCGGCGGGCGCGGGCGGGAGCAGCGACAACAAGCAAACTACAGCGGCCGCGCCTTGCGTGCGGAAACGAGAACTCATGTTTTTT
>DASQNL010000103.1:0-4666 GCA_035644995.1 Pyrinomonadaceae bacterium
TCGTGATGATGCCGTCGAGCGTCTTGCTGATGATGGCGTCGTCGGCAGACTCGATGATCGCGTTTAGCCACGCGGAAGCGCTTTTCTCAGTCGAGAGCCTGTCGGCAAACGCCGCGGCTTCGGCGTCACGCGGGTAATCTCCGGACGTTTCTGGTGCCATAGACGGACGAACCTACTAACAGTAGAAGATGGATGTTTTCGGGAGAAAGTTTATGATGCCGCGATTATATACGGTCGCTGCGGTTATTCCTATTGCCAATCCTGAACGCCCGCGCCGGAATTAACCGGCGCGCACGAACCGCCCCACCGGCCAAGTTCTCGATGAAAGCGAGGCTATTTACGATTCGGGTTGAATGAGTGGTGAGGCCGCTCGCTGGCTTGAGGAGGGGCAATCTCGGAACCGCTCCCACTTATTTGCGTCTTGGCCGGCGTCTCGGAGCGATTATTCAACGCCTCTTTCTTTATGTTACTTAACTCTCCCGGATACCAACGACCGTATTTTTCTAACGTCGTACATAAGATGGGGCTATGAGCAAAGCAATCCTTCATGTACTCCCGCCAGATAGTAGAGATTAGCGGCTTACCTTCAGTTGTCGTATGGGACATGACTGCGGCGAAATGGTCTAGCATATATTCCGCAACCGCGGCCGCCTGCGCATATTCATCCGATTTATCTTCACTAATAATCTCACCGTTATAAAAATATTTTCGGAGGTGAGGGCGCTCTACAAACAGCTTATCCAATTCGAGCTGTTGAGTTTTAAGTGGGACGAGCAAATTCTCTTTCAGTTCGCGATCTGACATCCGGGTCTGACGGTTCATCAGGTAGAGAGTTATAATGACGCCTATAAAACCCGCGGCTGAAATAATCAACGATAGCAGTTCATACAATGTCATCGGCTTCATATCCATCATAATTTGCCCCTTACCGAAACAACATACCCGGCGTCGCGTCGGTCTCAAATTCGTTTAGTTTACAAGAACTGCGGCCGCATAGAGGTATAACGCGAGACATCACCCGCGCCCCTAGGCAAGATTCATAAAAGGCATGCCGGCGGGGGCGTCGGGTGAATGTCGTTGTCGGGCGGCGGAGGCGGAAGGTTAAATCTGCGCGGGGGTTTATGGGATTGCCCCGATGGTAATAATTTTAAGGAGTCAGCCCCTTCCCATTGAAACTTATTCCCGGAGGTCGGATTTTGTCATGATCGTCGTGACATAGCCAATCATGATCTGTGCATTTCTAAAGCTGTCCAGTGCATGCTCATGTGTCTTGGTATTGAACTTATCAAGGTACGACGTTAATTCCTCGTCGTACTGGGCGACCATCGCCTCGATCTTTTCCGGAGGGGTGTTCTTCAAGGTCGCGATAGCGGCCGAGAGTTGACTGCGCGTGCCGTCGAACTCATCCTGATGAACATTGCCTTCCGTTACCAAGGATTGAAAATCCGGCATTCCCAGAACGGCGGAGACACCACTGAGGACAAACGTCAAACCTGCTGCATTCACGTCATCTTCTCCTTATTGAAAGACATCAAAGATTAAGAGGCGGCCGACGGATAAACGGTTCCGCCGGCAGGCGGCGAGGTGCTGAACAATACCGGCGCCGACTTAGGCTGTCAAATGTTTCGGGGGAGAGCGTGGAGCAGCCCAAGAGTAGTTTGTCCGACCCTTTCAGGTCGGCTGCATTGCCGGAACGTCGCCAAAAAACTGACCGCTTATCACTTTTGCGAGAGGATTAAGGAAAGGATTCACAGCCTGTGGTAGAAGTTGGACTGTCTAGGAACAACTCACTACCGGAGACAGGCCATGAACCCACTGAGAAGATACCCCGTCCTCGCCTCGCTGCTAAGACCATTTCGCCGCTCCCAGCAGCAGACTTGCGCCGCTTTGGTCGCCGCTCTGTGCCAATGTGCGCAAGCCTCCAGCTTCGCCATCGCCGGACAACTCTCCTGCTTGACCGGGGTGCAGTGCGGTCGAAGTTGAGCAGCCGAAGGGGCGGTTGCGGAGCAAGACGAAAGGGGCGCGGCTGTCTTTGGCGCGCATCAGTTCTTATTACTGGCAAAGGATGTCGCGGCACCTCAAGTTGACAGCAAGTTTTGTGCGCGAGCACCTGCTACCGCCGCAACTCAGAGTCTTTAAGTGGTTGACCGCTCCTCAAAAGTGATAAGCGGTCAGGAAGTTAAAGTTATTGACAGCCCCGACGCGCAGGCTTTATTGTAGCTGTCGGATCATATCATTTCACCTCCGGTGAAGGGTCAGCAGCCAGTCTCACAAAAAGTCCGATCCGCTATCTAACAACCCGGTTACGCAACTCGCCAGATTGCCGGTCAATCCTTCGGCGTTACAGGTTCACCTGACGCTCCGCGCCCGGCCGTGCGGCTGCCGCCTGTATCGGCTTCGCGCTCATATTTCACCCGGCAAACGCAGTCCGGCTTTCGTCCCGCTTTCACTCACCGTGCATCCCCCAACCGAGCATTCTCAATTCCTTAGGGAGAAACCATGCCATATCGCCTAGCCCTCGCGGCGAGCGTTTTTTTTCTACTGCTCGCTCTCGCCGTTCCGTCAATCCTCATCGTCGAGGCTGCTCGCTCAAACCCGACAGCCCCTCCCGACACAGCTTCATCCGCCAGTCAACGCGAGCGAGCGTCGGGAGGTGCGGGCACGCGAAGTGAAACGGCGGCGAGCCTCTCCGAACCGGAGGCTGCCGTGGCCGAGCGCATCAGACAGAGTTACGCGTTGCTCCCTCTAAGTTTCGAATCCAACCGCGGTCAGGCCAACGCGCGCGTGCAATTCCTCGCACGCAACAGCTCCTACAGCCTCTCCCTCGCCGCCGACGAAATCACGCTCGCGCTGCGCGGCGCGGCCGCGAGTGCGACCGGGCACGCCGGGCGCACCCCGACGGACGCTCCGGCGTTGCGGATAAAACTTCAGGGCGCAAACAGGCGTGCGCGCTCTTACGGTCTCGACGAGTTGCGGGGCAAGAGCAACTATCTGACGGGGAGCGACCCGGCGCGTTGGCGCACCAATGTGCCGAACTACGGCAAGGTCAGGTACGAGGGCGTGTATTCCGGTGTTGACGTGATTTACTACGGTACGAATCGCCAGTTGGAGTACGACTTCGTGGTCGCGCCCGGCGCGGACGCCCGCCTCATCCGTTTGCGTGTCGAGGGCGCGAAGGGGCTGCGCGTTGACGCGAACGGCGACCTCGTGTTGCCGACGCCTGCGGGCGAAGTTCGGCAGCACGCGCCGCTGGCTTACCAGGAGACGGCGGGTGTCCGTCAGACGGTCGCGTGCCGCTACGTGCTGAGGGGCGCGGGGCGGGTCGGGTTCGAGTTGGGCGCTTACGACCGTGGCCGGCCGCTCGTCATCGATCCTGTCATCAGCTACTCGACCTTCCTGGGCGGCAGCGGCTACGACGAAGGCAACGCCGTTGCGGTTGACGCGCAGGGCAACGCCTACGTGACGGGACAGACGAGGTCGTCGAACTTCCCCGTCACGCCGAACGCCCCCCAGTCAAGCATCCGCGCCACCGTCGGCGACTACGACGCTTTCGTCACGAAGCTGAACGCCGACGGCTCCGCGCTCGTCTACTCCACCTACCTCGGCGGCAACTACAGCGACTCCGGCACGAGCATCGCGTTGGACGGCGCGGGGCAGGCACACATCGCGGGCATAACGGATTCGACGAACTTCCCCGTCACGCCCGGCTCCTACCGCACTACGCGCAACGGCTCATCCGATGTGTTCGTCTCGAAGCTCAGCGCAGACGGCTCCGCGCTGCTCTACTCAACCTACCTCGGCGGCAGCGGCGCGGAGTACGACCCGAACCTCGCGCTCGGCAGCGACGGCCTGGTCTACGTCGCCGGGCGGACATACTCTTCCAACTACCCCGTCACGGCGGGCGTCTTCCAATCGCAGCCGCGCGGCGTCTCCGGTAACGTTTCGGAAGGCTTCGTCACGAAGCTGGCGGCGTCGCCGACCGCGGGGCTGATCTTCTCCACCTACCTCGGCGGCGCGGGCAACGACTCCGTCGAAGGGCTGGCGGTCGCTTCCGGCCTCGACGATTCGGTCTACGTCACAGGCCGCACCTCCTCCTCCAACTTCCCCACGACGCCGAACGCCTGGCAGAGCACGCTCGCCGTCGATGGCTCTAACAACGACTCCGACGCTTTCGTCACGCGCCTGAACTCGGCGGGCACGCAGGCCGTCTTCTCCACCTACTTCGGCGGCACGGGCTACGACTACGCCTCCGCCATCGCCGTTGACGGCGCGGGCGATGTCTACATCACGGGCGTCACCATGTCACCCTCCCTGCACATCACCCCCGGCGCGTTCCAGAGGTACTACGCCGGTGTCGTCACCAGCATGACGCACTACACCGGCATCGAGGCCGGTTGGCATAATCAGGACTCCTTCGTCGCCAAGCTGAGCGCCGACGGCGCGAGCGTCCCTTACTCGACCTACTTCGGCGGCAGCGGCGCGGACATGGCGGAAGCCATCGTCGTGGACGCGCAGGGCAACGCTTACGTCGTTGGCGAGACCACCTCGACCGACTTACCCGCCGCCGGCAACGGCTGGCAGGCGACCAACGGCGGCGGGTCTTTAGACGGGTTCTTCTTCAAACTGAACGCGGCGGGGGCGGGCGTCCCTTACGCCACATACCTCG
>DASQNL010000104.1:0-3071 GCA_035644995.1 Pyrinomonadaceae bacterium
CCCCGACGCCGCGAAAAACTGCCCGGCTATTAACTTGAAGTCGGTTTCAAGCCCCGCGCCAGTTTACCACTTCCGGCAGGCCGAAGGTTAGAGGCTGTAAGTTGGGAGAGATGCCCTGAATCGAATGCGGCTCATTGAAAAACACCTGTCACCTCACGAGGCTTTTTCAGTCCTTTAAGAAATCTATCAGGGTCTTTTAGAAACTCCTCAGAGTTTGTAATAACTTCGTCAAAATGTTTGAGAGTGTCTGCCGTTCCATTGGAAAACTTTCGACTTTTACGACAGATACTCAGCGTGTACATGGTAGCTGAGATTGCCAGAACCTCAAAAAATACAACCCTAGCTGTTTGGTTAATCCTTCGCTCGTTCCACAAAATTTTCCACAGCGGTTCCGTACTGGTTCTAAAAGCAGAAACCAAGAATAGAGATGCAATGTCTGAGAGGATAATCATAAGAATCGTAAACGGCGGGAGGTAGACAAGCACCCTTAGTATCTTTCTAATTATCAGTTCGGGCACGGATTTATCTTTTTCATGTTCGTGTTCGAGGCCTGACCACGCTTCATCACCTTTTCCTATATCAATGAACACCAAATTATGAACTATCCCTTGATAGACCATCGAACACACATCTTTAGTCAGTCTCCTTTCCTTAAATCCGTCGGTGCAATCTCGTAGCAGACTCACAATAGCCCTATTCTCCCGTCTTTGGCTGAAGAAATACCAAGCCATGATTACAATCAACCCCAAGCTCCCGATAACAGCTAAATCACTTCCCCCTACCCTTATCCCTAACAGCTCAATCGAAATAGTCCGATTTTTTATCCATTCATTTATCAGTTCATCTTGATTACGTAGTACGCGAGTATTCGCGAGCGATTCAGCTTCTCTCAGTTTATTGGCATGTACGATGCTCCACGAAAGGAGACCGTTCCAAAGAGTTATGAGTATGGCAGAGGCCACGATGGTCATTATCAGGAAGATAAATCTCGAGCGTTGGGTAGCATCTCTGATCCCATCAAGACGTATTTCAATCGTTTTCAGTTCAACCGCGTCCACTTCAACTTGCCGTTCCGCAATTTGCTCATCTAAGTCGGCTTGGCCTTGATTCTCTTTGTGTCTTCGGGGCAAATGACTCTTTTGTTTGTGAGACATATCTATCTTAATCCTTTGTGCTTAGGTAGCACTTAAATGTGAGTGAGAGGCGCGAGATACGGGAAGAACTAGAGCGCTAAAATCACCGTATTATTCCAAACACCTTGAGAAGTAGCAACACACATTAGGACATCATCCAAACCCGCACTACTCCGGAGATTTCAAATCTCCGGAGTTATATTTGCGCCGCGCGCGCTCGCGGTGCTACATTTTTGCCGCGCCTTTCAATACTTTATGACACCCGATGCGACAGACACCACGGCCACGCCCGCGCCCGCCAAGAGGCGCGTCGCGCTCGGCGTCTCCGGCGGCATCGCCGCTTACAAGGCCGCGGAGATTCTGCGCGGCCTGCAACGCGCCGGTTGTCAGGTGCGCGTGGCGATGACCGAACACGCCACGCGGATGATCGCGCCGCTGACCTTTCGCGCGCTCTCCGGCGAGCACGTGATCGTTGACGACTACGCGCCCGACAATCCAGACCCCATCGCGCACATCACTTTTTCTCAGACCGTCGAACTCTTTCTCGTCGCCCCCGCCACCGCCAACGTCATCGCCAAGTTCGCCAACGGCGTGGCCGACGATTTTCTGACCTCGACTTATCTCGCCTCGACCGCGCCCGTGGTCGTCGCGCCCGCGATGAACACGACGATGTGGCGGCATCCCGCCACCGTGCGTAACCTCCGACGCCTGCGCGACGACGGCGTGCACATCATCGAACCCGATGCGGGCGAGATGGCTTGCGGCACGTTCGGCCCCGGCCGGCTGAGCGAACCCGAACGCATCGTGGCGGCCGTGTTGGAGATACTTGAGCGACAGCCCGCGCGCACCTCGCCCAAGTTCGCGGATGAATCGACGCGGTCAGCGGTGGCGGCGCGGGTTGAGAGCCGTGGGCAGCATGGGGAGCACGATCTGGCGGGCGAGAAGTTTCTCATCACGGCGGGCGCGACGCGGGAGGAGATCGATCCCGTGCGGTTTCTCTCGAATCGTTCGTCGGGACGGATGGGTTTCGCACTGGCCGAGGCGGCGCGGGCGCGCGGGGCTGAGGTTACGGTCGTGGCGGGAGCGACGAGCGCGGATGCGCCCTCCGGAGTTCGCATCGTTCGCGCGCTCAGCGCCGACGAGATGCACGCGGCCGTGCAGGCCGGGGCGCGCGACGCGACCGTCTTCATCGGCGCGGCGGCGGTTTCGGATTATCGTCCGGCGCAACGCGCCGCGCAGAAGCTGAAAAAGTCGGGGGCGGCTCTGACGCTCACGCTCGAACCGACGCCGGACATTCTCGCCTCGGTCGCCGCCGCCAGACACGACAAGTTGCTCGTCGTCGGGTTCGCCGCCGAGAGCGAGAACGTCGTCGCGCACGCGCGCGAAAAACTCCTGCGGAAAAAACTCGACGCCATCGTCGCCAACGACATCACGCGCGACGGCGCGGGCTTCGACGCCGCGACCAACATCGTCACGCTCATTGCGCGCGACCGCGACGCGCCGGTCGAATTGCCGCTCATGTCGAAACTCGAAGCGGCGCATCGCATTCTGGATGAAGTCGTGCGCCTGCGGCGGGCGCGGGCGGCGCGGGGCGCGGAATAGCGGCGGCGGCCGGGAAGAGTTCGAGAAGTTTGACGTTTGATAAGTTTGGCTATGGGAGATGAAACGAGTCGAGCCGAGTTGGCGTCGCTGGCGGAAGAAGTCGGCGAGAATTTGACGTACCTGCGCGAACTCGGGGTAGAATTTTTGGACTCCGCGAGTACGTTTGAAACGGGCGCGACGGCCGCGCAGTTCGAGCATCGAAGCCCGACGGCGCGACCGCCCGAGGCGCGACGCTCCGCGGCTTTGCAGCGCAACGCCGAGGCCGAAGCGCGAATCGAGAGAAAGCCCCCGGCCGACGCGCCGCCCGCGCCGCCGAAAACTCACGCGCCGCCGACT
>DASQNL010000105.1:0-3532 GCA_035644995.1 Pyrinomonadaceae bacterium
GGCTATCTTTGACAGCCGCACGCTGCAATCCTCGCCTGAATCTGGTGCCCGCTCTGCTTACGATGGGGCGAAGCGGCGCAAGGGCAGCAAGACGCATATCGCCGTCGATACGCTGGGGCATCTGTTGGCGCTCATCGTCACGGCGGCGGATGAGCAAGACCGGGCGCAAGTGGCCGCACTGGCCGAGCGAGTGCAAGCGGCGACGGGCGAGGCGGTGGAAGTCGCTTTCGTTGATCAGGGCTACACCGGCCAACAGGCCGCCGGTGACGCCCGAGCGCACGGCATTCGCCTTGAAGTCGTGAAACTGGAGGAGGCCAAGCGGGGCTTCGTGCTGTTGCCGCGTCGCTGGGTGGTTGAGCGCAGTTTCGCGTGGGCGGCACGCTTCCGTCGTCTGGCTCGTGATTATGAAAGGTTGCCGGAGACGGTGGCTGGCTTGCATTTCTTGGCCTTTGCTATCTTGATGCTCAAGCGTCTAGCCGACGTGTTAGCTCAAAGTTCATAACAGGCTCTAGTCTCGTGCGCCGAGGACACGCGCGACGCGCGGCAGCTGAGGCGGCTCTTCGAGGCCGAGCGCGACGGGGCGCTGCGCGAGGCGGAAGAGGGTGGCAGTGGAGAGCCGGTGCGCTCGCTCGAGGAGAGGTACGCAGGCGTGAAGTTGATGGCGGATGTGCGCGCCGACCGGAGCAGGGTGGCGCTCGACCGAGCGAAGAAGGAGCCGGACAAGACGCCGCTCGCGGCGACGGACGAGGCGGGGCGCGACACAGTCGCCACCCTTGAGCAGGCGGGGCCCCGCAAAGGAATCAGGGGAGCACTTAGCAGACTCGTCGAGTCTGGCGATAGACGCCGCCACCGCGAGCAACTACTTGAGACGAAGGAAGCGTACCTCAGCCACCTGCACGCCGACTCTGAGGGGAGGGAAGCCTTCCATAACGCCGCGCGAGAGATAATGCGGGAGTGCCGAGACCTGAGCAGAGGCTTCGACTACCGCACGCCGGCAGTGCCCGAGCTTTCGCCCGACAAGATACGGGAGGCGCGCGACCACGCCGTCACACGGACCGGCTCCGAGCGCGAAGGCTGGCTCACCGCTTGCACGCAGTCCCAGAAGCTGAAGGACGAAAGGGACTCCACCGCCGCTGAGAAGGGAAGGGCCGAAAGAATTGTTCTACTTGTGAGTAGACATCGCAGAGCCCCGCTCGAAATGACTCATTGTCAGGCGCAATGACTATAGCTCTTTCATAGATATCGACAGCCTTTTTATAATGCTGGGTGTTAGAGTAAGCGCGACCGAGATTCACGTAAGCCTCAATATCCTTAGGATTTTTGGCAATTCGATCTTCTAAGACCGGAATGCTCTTTCTTTCCTCCTCTAAAATCTCCGTTAAGATTTTTTTTAATTTTGGGTCGTCCACTTCTCCTTTTCTTTTCGCTACAACAGCCTTGCCTCGACCCCTCCGAATCGTTCGTGATCCGTTTCTTGCTCGAGATACAGTACTATTCCGACTTACGAGAGCTACAACTCTTTCACTCGGAATCGCAAAATTCAAATTCTGCCCGCCCGTCAAATTCAAAGTCGCTACTCCGATCACATCACCTCTAGTATTTATTACGGGACTGCCACTCGACCCTGGAGAAACAGGGGCAGTAATTTGAATGATCCGACCCATACCCTTGACTTGACGCACTGCCGAGACGATGCCTTCGCTAACGGTCTCTTCCAACCCGAGTGGGCTTCCTATTACTAAAACGCGCTGACCTGATGCAACAGGCGCACTGCTAATTCGAAGCGGCTGCACTGCGTGTCCTTGCACATCGGCTCTTACCGCAACTAGATCGCTATCAATATCTTCAGCTATGGTTTCGGCGATAGCATAAATTTTGCCTTGTTTTGTTTTGATTGATGCCCTGTGTGAGCCGGCGAGAACATGATGATTAGTGATTAGAGTACCGTTGCTACTTATGAAAAAGCCGGTTCCTTGGGCTACTTGCTTGCCGTCAGCATTAAAAGCAATTACTGTCACGACGGAGGAACGAACATGACTTACCAGTTTGGTTATGTCGCTTTGGCCTCTGGCTTGATTAAGAAGCGCACCTGCGGACAGGAGCAGCACGATGGTTGATCTTCCAATGAGGCTTTGCATCCGATGTACAACCTCTTTATTAAAATTGATTCAAGAGATCCTTCTTTAACTTCTGCCCAATATCAGTCTCCGTGTGCATCGATCGTATTCTTAATGATGGGGAATCAGGTAAGCAGTACTTACTTGGAAGATAACCACACCGTATCATCAGTTTCGCGCGCCCTTAGCATAAGTGATGAAAGCGAGAAACATTAACTGAAAATTACACACGTAACGTCCGATAATCTATTTTATGTGCATAGTTCTATTAGGTGGCATAAATGAAATCAAGTGGCACATTTCTACTTTCGTGGTAAAATCTTTCCAGCATGGCGAGTGCGACTCATATCCGAAAGGCGGATTAATGCATGAGCGGAATAAGTACCAAAATAGCTGAAGGCGGCAGGCTCGTCATCCCGGCCGAACACCGACGCGAACTCGGGCTGGAGATCGGCGACGAAGTCATCGTCCGCGTGGAAGACGGCGAGCTGCGCATCCTGACGCGTAATGAGGCGGTCAAACGGGCGCAGGGTTTGGTGCGGCGGCACGTTAAAGGAAGCCGCTCGCTGGTGGATGAGTTGAGCGGGGAGCGCCGCGCGGAGGCGAAGCGTGAGTAAATACGTGCTCGACGCCTCCGCAGTGTTGGCCCTCCTTAATCAAGAAACCGGGATGGACCGAGTTGCAGCCGTACTCGTCGACTCCTGCATGGGCACTGTTAATTATTGCGAAGTTCTCGGCAAGCTGATCGACGCCGGGCTGCCGGAAAAAGATGCGCGGGAAAGCGTCGAACTATTGAACGTCGAGGTGATCCCCTTCGACACCGACATGGCGCGACTGGCGGCCGTCCTGCGACCGACAACGAAGGCGCTGGGGTTATCTCTGGGAGATCGAAGCTGTCTCGCGCTCGCGCTTTCACGCCGCAACGTCGCGCTGACGGCCGAGCGGGCGTGGGCGAAATTGAAGATCGGCGTCAAAGTCGAATTGATTCGTTAGCCTCGCGTGTAGTTACGCCCCAAGGGTTTGATGATTCGAAATATGAACGCCGCCGCCGGGTTAAATCTTACGCAGCGCGCCTACCGCTGCCTGAAATGCTTGTACCTCCTATCGGGTGCTAACCTCGGCGAAATCATCTGCGAAGCTGAGATCACGGCTGGGCCGGACGAACCTTCCGCCGGGCAGATGGAACTAGACCTGTTGCAAGAGTGGGGCTGTCTCGAGGGCGTGAGCGCACACACCGTAGCCATCAGGCACGGCGGCATCCTCAAAGCCGAGAGGGTCATGAAAGATCCGGCACTCGCCCACAAGTATCTTGGCGGCCACTCAGAGGAAGACGCCGCGCTCGTGCTGGGGCGCGAGGCGATGCGCTACAGGACGCTGCGCCATCTCTACGAGCAGGCACTCGCCGAGGGGACGGC
>DASQNL010000106.1:0-2183 GCA_035644995.1 Pyrinomonadaceae bacterium
ACAACGTACAAACAGCGGGCGCTTCGGCATCCAACTCGTGTGCGGGTCTCGGCCTGCAACTAAATGCGATATTCCTCCGTACTAACTCGGCCGTGAAATTAATCGAAACGTTAAAACTGGCGCTCGCCGCCGTCTGGTCGCACAAGCTGCGCTCGGCCTTGACGCTCTTAGGCATGATCATCGGCGTCACGGCCGTCGTCGTCGTCGTCTCTTTGATTCAGGGCTTCAACCGTTACGTGGACGAGAAGATCGCGGGCATCGGCGCGAAGTCGTTCACCATTCAACGCTTCAACATTTTCGAAGACTTCAAAGACACGGACACCATCGCCGCCGCCACGCGCCGCAACAAAGATTTGACGATGGACGACTTCGAATATCTGAAGGCGCGCACCGTGTTGATCGACAAGCTCGGCGCGGGCGCGCGTCCCTCGCGTGCGCAGGTCAAACGCGGCGCGGAGTTACTCGAAGACGTTCCCGTTGACGGCAAGACGGCCAACGTCGCGGAGATCAACGCCGTGGAGATCGCCGACGGCCGCTTCTTCACCGAGACGGAGAATCAGGCGGGGTCGCGCGTCGCCTTCCTCGGCGCGGACGTGGCCTCGAAGCTGTTCCCCGCGAAGAGTCCCATCAACGAGGAAGTCTCGATTGCCGGGCTGCCCTACCGCGTCGTCGGCGTGGCGGTCGCCAAGGGCAGCGTGCTCGGCATCCCGCAGGACAACTTCATCAACATCCCGCTCAAGACCTACGGCAATGCCTTCGGCGGTTTCCGCAACAACCGCTCGCTCTACTTCGTCGCCACCGCCAAATCCGACGAACTGTTCAACGACGCCGTCGAGGAGGCGCGGCAACTGATGCGCGCGCGCCGCCGCGTGCCCGCCAACGAGCGCGACAACTTCGGCGTCATGACGCCCGACGCCATCACGGGCTTGCGCGACCGTATCTTCGGCTCGATCTTCATCGTCGCCATCGCCGTGCCCGCCATCGCCTTGGTCGTCGGCGGCATCGTCATCATGAACATCATGCTCGTCTCCGTGACGGAGCGCACCAAAGAGATCGGCATCCGCAAGGCGCTCGGCGCGCGCCGGGGCGACATCCTCAAGCAGTTTCTCGTCGAGGCCGTCACGCTCTCGGCCATCGGCGGCGCGACCGGCGTGCTGCTCGCCTGGATCGTCGGGCGCATCCTGACCGCCGTCTTCTTCCCGACCTATCTTTCGGTGGTCGCCGTCATCGTCGCCGTCACGGTATCGGGCGGCATCGGCGTGCTGGCCGGGATCATCCCGGCGTGGAAGGCCGCCCGGCTCGACCCCATCGAAGCCCTGCGCTCGGATTAAATTTGTCCGTTGTCCGTGGTCAATTGTCCGTTGCATCCGGCTTCGTCGGCGGCACGCTGAAGATGAGGTTTTCAATTTGGGCAAGAGGAAAACAACTGACAACTGACCACGGACAACGGACAGGCTTTTTATTATGAAACTGCTCAGAAGCGATATTTACGAAAATCTGAAGATGGCGTTGGCGACGCTGCGCACGAACAAACTGCGCTCGGTGCTGACGGTGGTCGGCGTCATCATCGGCGTCTGGACGGTGATGGCAATCGCTTCGATCATCAGCGGCATCGATCTGGCCGTCACCAAGGAGATCGAATCGTTCGGCACGCGCTCGATCATCCTGACGAAGTTCGAGACCGGCATCCAGATCGGCCGCCGCTCGCGCGAGGAACGCATGCGCAAGGAGTTGACGTTCGAGGATGCGATGGCCTTGCGCGCGCTTCCCGCGGTCGAACTCTCCGTGCCCTTCCTCGACATCACGAACAACTTCTTCGGCTCGAAGATCAACGTCTCCGCCAACGGCAAGACTTCTTCCGCCGTGCGCCTTCAGGGGACGCTGCCCGATTACGAGCGCGCCGGGATCGAAAACGTCTCCGAAGGGCGTTTCTTCTCCGAGTTCGAGAACGACCAGAACCAGCAGGTGTGCGTGGTGGGCGCGAGCGTGGTCGAGAGCTTCTTTCCGTTCGGGTCGCCGCTCGAACAGGAGTTAGACATCGGCGGCAACAAGTTTCGCATCATCGGCGTCTTCGAGAAGCGCGAACAACTCGGCGGCGGCGGCGGCAACAACGACGAAAGCAACGTCATCTACATGCCCTACAACGTGGCGCGCAAGCTCAAGCCGAACGCCGACGATGTGTT
>DASQNL010000107.1:0-9099 GCA_035644995.1 Pyrinomonadaceae bacterium
GAGCGACGGGTAGCTCTCCAGCGACGCGGGGTGGAGGGTGACTTGGTCGAGGAGGTGGGAGATGCGGGCAAAGCGGCGCGAGGGGTCTTCGAGCGCGACGCGGCGCACCAGCCCGTGCACTTCATAGCCGAGCGAGAGCAGATGCTCCGCCAGATAACTGCCGTCCTGCCCCGTGATGCCGGTGATTAACGCCTTCTTCGTCAATGGTTCTTCTCCGAATAGATTAGAGGGGCGGGGCTGCTCGCACGCCGCCCGTGGGTTGTGAACATGAGACGGGCGGCAAACAGCGCCCCGCCGATAAGGTAATTCATCCGGCCGCTAAATTCATCCCGCCGCCGGTCAGGGTCGAAAGCGGCCGAGCGTTTCAACCACGTATTGTTGTTGTTCGAGCCGGAGTTCGGGGTAGATGGGCAAGGCCAGCGTTTCGCGCGCGGCGCGTTCGGCTTCGGGCAGCGCGCCCTCACGATAACCGAGATAGCCGAAGCACTCTTGCAGGTGCAGCGGCACGGGGTAGTAAATTTTGACGCCGACGCCGTGCGCCTTCAAATGCTCGACGAGCGCGTCGCGGTGTTCGGGGACGCGCACCACGTACTGGTGAAAGATGTGCCGGACGTTATCGCGGATGAACGGCGCGCGCAGCTCGAACCGGAGGTGCGCGTTCGTCAAGAGCAGCGTGTAAGTCTCGGCGCGTTCGCGGCGCGCCTGCGACCAGGCATCGAGGTGCGGGAGTTTGACGCGCAGGATGGCGGCCTGTAAGGCGTCGAGGCGACTGTTGATGCCGATCTCGGTGTGCAGGTATTCGGTCGCGCCGCCGTGGACGCGCAAGGTGCGCAGGCGGGCGGCGAGCGCGTCGTCGTCCGTCGTGAGCAGCCCCGCATCGCCCGCCGCGCCGAGGTTCTTCGTCGGGTAGAAACTGAAACACCCGATCCGGCCGAGCGACCCGGCGCGCCGCCCGGCGTCTTCCGCCCCGATGGCCTGCGCCGCGTCTTCGATGACGGGCAACGCGTGGCGCGCGGCAACTTCCACGAGCGCGTCCATGTGGGCGCACTGGCCGTAGAGATGGACGGGCATGATGGCGCGCGTGCGCCCGGTGACGGCGGCTTCGACGAGCGACGGGTCGAGATTGTAAGTGTGCGGTTCGATGTCGACGAAAACGGGCGTCGCGCCGGTGCGCGTAATCGCGCTCGCGGTGGCGAAGAAGCTGAAAGGCGTCGTGATCACTTCGTCGCCCGCCTTGATGTCGAGCGACATGAGCGCGAGCAGGAGCGCGTCCGACCCGGAAGCGCAGCCGACGGCGTGGCGCACTTCGCAGTAGCGCGCGATCTCTTCCTCGAACAGCCGCACTTCTTCGCCGAGCACGAACTGCTGCGAAGCGAGAACGCGCTCCACGCCCGCGCGCAACTCATCGCGCAAGCGTTCGTGCTGCTGCTGCAAATCGAGCAGGGGAACCTGCATGCCGGGTGAAGGTGTCGTCATTGCCGTTGCCAACTTCATCAGTCTGCGCGAACTCTAACTCCGGTCAGAGCGCGCGATCTATAACTCGATCAGTTTGCCGCCCTGATTGATCGACTCCTGCGCGGCTTCGAGCAGGCGCACGACGCGCAGGCCGGCCGCGCCGTCCGTGAGCGGCGCGCGCTTGTCGGCGATGGCGCCGAGAAACTCGGCGGAGACGTGCGACAGGGCTTCGGTGGAGTCGAGTTTGGGAACCCACACGTCGCCGGTGCGATAGCTGACGAGCGTTTGATAAGCCGCCTCTTTGTCGCTGTCGCTCTCGATGCGATTCGTCGTCACGCCCTTGTCGTAGACGCGCACCTTCTCCGTCGGTTCGATGTCGTCGTAGACGATCATCTTGCGGCTGCCGGCGATGAGCGTGCGGCGGATTTTGACGGGCGAGAGCCAGTTGAAATGAAAGTGGGCGATGAAAGAGTCGGCGAAGCGCAGCATGACGTAAGCGATGTTCTCGATCCGGGCTTCGATGTGGCAACTGCCCGTCGCCGTCAGGGCGACGGGCGCACGCCCGACGAGGTAGTCCATGATCGAGAGATCGTGCGGGGCTAAATCCCAGACGACGTTGATGTCGCGCTGAAAGAGACCGAGGTTAATGCGCACCGAATCGAAGTAGAGCAGTTCGCCGAGTTCGCCGCTCTCGACGATCTCTTTGATACGGCGCACCGCGCCCGTATAGACGAACGTGTGGTCAACCATCAACGTCAGCCCGCGCCGCGCCGCCAGTTCGACCAACTCGCGCGCCTCCCGGCTGTTCGTCGTGAAAGGTTTTTCGATGAGGACGTGCTTGCCGGCCGTGAGCGCGTCTTTGGCGAAACGGTAATGGGTGGTGACGGGAGTGGCGATGATGATGGCGTCGAGTTCGGGGTCGGCGAGCAACCGTTGATAGTCGGTGGCGGTGCGCGCGGCGGGGTAGCGGCGGGCGATGGCGTTCAGACGCTTCTCGTCCGTGTCGCAAATCCAACGCAGTTGGGCGCGCTCTTGCTCCGCGAAATTACGGATGAGGTTCGGCCCCCAGTAGCCGCAGCCGATGACGCCGATGGTGATCATAGAGAGTGGTCGGTTGTCGGTAGTCCGTGGCCGGTTGTGCGGGTTGACCCGGTTGACCGTGGCCGGCGAAGCGAGAGTTGATTCATGCGCCATAGTTAAACACGCGCGGCGGACAACTGACTACCGGCGAAGGCGCGGACGGCCGCCGCCACGCGCTCGATCTGTTCCTCCGTCAACTCCGGGAACATGGGCAGCGAGAGGACGCGCGCCGCCTGCCGCTCGGCTTCGGGGAAATCCCCGGCGTGATGGCCGAGCGCGCGGTAAGCGGGTTGCAGGTGGACGGGCACCGGGTAATGGATGCCGGTCTGGACGCCCGCCGCCGTCAGGTGTTTTTGCAATGCGTCGCGCGCATCGGTTTGGACGACGTAGAGATGATAGATGTGGCGCGCGTAGGGCAACTCGCGCGGGAGCGTGAGCGCGCCGCCGTCGCCGCCGTCCGCTTCGGACAGCAGTTCGCGGTAGCGCGCGGCGTGCGCGCGGCGCAGATCGTTCCAGCCGTCGAGGTATTTGAGTTTGACGTTCAAGACCGCGCCCTGAATGCCTTCGAGACGGAAGTTGTAGCCGATGATGTCATGGCGATACTTCCGCTCCGAGCCGTGGTCGCGCAGGAGCCGCACGCGGCGCGCCACTTCCGCGTCGTCGGTGACGACCGCGCCGCCCTCGCCATACGCGCCCAAATTTTTGCCGGGGTAGAAACTGAAACAGTTGGCGCGGCCGCGTGCGCCGACGCGACGCCCCCGGTAGAGACTCCCGTGCGCCTGCGCCGCGTCTTCGATGACGGCGAGGTCGTGACGCGCGGCGATCTCGAAAATCGGGTCGAGGTCGGCCGCTTGCCCGTAGAGGTGGACGGGGACGACGGCGCGCGTGCGCTCCGTGATGGCGGCTTCGAGCTTCGTCGGGTCGAGGTTGTAGGAGACGGGGTCGGCGTCGACGAAGACGGGCGTCGCGCCCGCGGTCGAGACGGCTTCGGCGGTGGCGAAGAACGTGTTGGCCGGGACGATCACCTCGTCGCCCGCCCCGACGCCGCAGGCCGTGACGGCGAGTTGAACGGCCGCCGTGCCGCTGTTCACGCCGACGCAAAACTTCGCGCCCAAGTATTCGGCAAACGCCGCTTCGAACGCTTCCACCTCGCGGCCGAGGATGAAGGCCGCGCTCGCCACGACGCGCGCGATGGCCTCGTCAACTTCCGGCTTGATGGCGCGATACTGCGCTTGCAGATCAACGAAAGGAACAGACATGAAAGCAAGGGATGATGCAAAGGGATGAGGGATGAGGGATGAGGGATGAAATAAGAGAAGCACTCAAGCGATTGAATGCTTCTCTTATTTCATCCCTCATCCCTCATCCCTCATCCCTTCGATCTCCCTCAATCCCTTCTTTAAGATTCTCGCCGGGTTGCCCGCGACGGTCGCGCCGGGGGGCACGTCGCGCGTGACGACCGCGCCCGCGCCCACGGTCGCGCGCGCGCCGATCTCGATGCCGCCGAGGACGACCGCGCCCGTGCCGATTGACGCGCCGCGACGGACGCGTGTGCGTTCGAGCGTCCAGTCGGCTTCGGTTTGGGGCGTGCCGTCGGCGCGGGTGGCGCGCGGGTAACGGTCGTTGATGAACTGCACGCCGTGGCCGACGAACACTTCGTCCTCGATCTCGACGCCCTCGCAGATAAACGTGTGGCTGGAAATTTTGCAGCGTGCGCCGACGCGCGCGCCCTTCTGGATTTCCACGAACGTGCCGATCCGCGTCTCGTCGCCGACCTCGCAGCCGTAGAGATTGACGAAGTTGTAAATCCGCACGTCGCGCCCCAGCACCACGTCGTCGGCGATGACGCAAAACTCTCTCATAAAGTTTCAGGTTTCAAGTTTCAGGTTCCAAGTTGAAGACCTGAAATCCTCAGTCCTGAAACTTGAAACTTGAAACCTGAAACTTGTTATTTCGATTTGGCGGTTTCGGCGTATTCGTCCGCCTCGTCGGCAACCGTCCGGTCGTCGTCCTCGTTGGCGTAGTAGCTCGAATAGTAGCCGGAGTAGTAGTAGTAATCGGAAGATTCGAGTTTGACGTTGTTGAGCACGATGCCGTAGATGTGCGCGCCCACGTCGAGCAGTTGCTGCTTGGCGCGGCGCACCACGGCGCGCGACGAGCGACCGCCGTGCACGACGAGCATCACGCCGTCAACCATCGTCGAGAGAATCGAGGCGTCCGTGAAGGAGATGGCGGGCGGCGAGTCGATGATGATGTGCGTGAAATTGTCGCTGAGAAGCGTGATCAGGCGGCGCATCTCCTCGGAGCCGAGAAGCTCTGCGGAGTTCGGCGGCACGGGGCCGGAGGTGATGATCTTCAGGTTCGGCAGCTTCTCATACTCCTGCACGATCCCGGCGATGTTCGCGTCGCCCGATAGGAAGTTCGTCACGCCGCGCGTGTTCGCGAGTCCGAAGTGCGCGTGGATGCGCGGGCGGCGCAGGTCGCAGTCGAGAATCAAGACTTCCGCGCCGGTCTGCGCGAGCATGACGGCGGTGTTCACGGCCGTCGTCGTCTTGCCCTCGGACGGCTGGCTCGAAGTGACGAGGACGGTCTTCGGCGGTTGCCCGGCCGACGACAGCAGGAGCGACGTGCGCAGGTGGCGATAAGCCTCCGCAACGGGCGAACGCTTCTCCTCGATGAGCGCGAGCGCGGTCGCCGTCGGGTCGCCCGCGCCGGCCGCGGCCAGGCCGGTGCGGCCGGGAAGGGCGAAGCGGCGTTCGAGGCGCGGCGCGGGGATCAAGGCCAGCGTCGGGAGATGGATGTGGCGATCCACGTCTTCGATGGACTTGAGCGTATCGTCGAGATAGTCGAGCAGGAAGGCGAGGCCGATGCCCGCGGCCAACGAGAGCAAGAGCGCGATCAGGATGTTGCGCACGCGCGGCGGCCCGACCACCTCGGCGCGGCGCGCGGGCGTGGAGATGGTGATGTTGCTCGGTGCGTCCGTGCCCACCACGTCGAGTTCCTTCTGGCGTTGGATGGCGGTGTTATAGAGTTGTTGGGTGGTCTCCAACTCCTGTTGGATGATGCCGAGTTCCATCTCCGAACGGCTCTGCCCCTTGGCCTCGCCGCGCGCCTGCGCGTTGGACTGACGCAACCCATTTTCGCGCTGCACGGCAGCCTCGTAGCGCGACTTCATCGCGCTCACCACATCTTTCGCCTGCTTGTTGAGCGCGACTTGAATCTGCTCTTTCTGCTTATCGAGTTTCTTGACGGCCGGCCACTCCGGCGTGTACTGCACGAGCAACGCCTGCCGCTGCTCCTCGACCGTGCTCATCTTATCGCGCAACTCCTGCACCGATTTGTTCTCCAGCACTTCCGGGATGGCGAACAGGTCAGGCGCGCTTTGCGCCGCCACGTAGGCGGCCTGCTGTTTCTTGCGGTCGGCCTCGGCCTCCATCATCTGCGCGGTGGAGGTGGTCAGGATGGCGGCAGTGAGGTTCTCGCCCTGAATCTTGCCGAGAGGCAGCCCGCGGCTCGTGCGGAAGTTGATCACTTCCTGTTGCTTCTGCCGGATGGAGGCTTGCAGGTCGGCGATGTTCTTGGCGAGTTGCGTGGCCGAAGTGGTGGAGCCGGAGGTTTCGCGCTCCAAGTTGTCTTGGATGAAGACGAGGGCGAGCGTGTCCGCGATCTTCATGGCGAGTTCGGGGTTGGTGTGCTCGTAGACGATCCTGACGAGGTTCGTGCGTTCGACCGGGTCGATGGTCAGGTTGCTGCGCAAGGCGTCTTCGTAGGCGAGCATCTTCGCGGTCTGCTCCGGCGTCAACTTGTCGGCCTCGCTTGGCGTCGTCGGGGCGTCGTTGACGACGCCCAAGCCGCCGTTCTCCCCGGCGGCGACGGCCGCGGCGGGCGGTTTCTGCCGCGAGAACATGCGGCGCACGGCGGTGAACAAACTCGGCCGCGCCTGTCCGCCGACGAAGGCCGGGTTGTTTTGCAAATCGAGCGCGAGGATGACTTTGCGGTGGAGACGGGGATTCTCTAAAAGCGCGAGTTGCGTGCCCCAGTAGGCCGGGTCGTTCTGCGCGTTGATGACGAACTCTTTCGTCTTCAGCAGATTCTTCGTCTTCTGCTCGATCTGGATGGTCGACTCGGAGCGGTAGACGGTCGGCTGACGATACATCTGGATGGCGACGAGCGACGTGACGACGACGAGCAGGCTCAGGATCAGCCACTTGCGTTTCGTCACGACCGAAAGGTAGTCGCGCAGATGGGTCGGCTCGGCGAGCGAATAGGTGTTGTTCGGCCGGTCGGGGTGCGTCAATTCACGCAACGGTCGGTCGAGGTTCGTACCGGGGGTCAACGGCAGCAGGCGATTATCTTGAGACATCTTCTTTCAACCTTAAAACTTCAGAAATACCAACTCGGTCGGGCACACATGCAAGCGACGCATGATAACAGAGACGGGGAGAAGGATGAAGGCCGGAAAGGGCGGCTAAAGGCCGCCGGGGAAAGGGGAAAGGGGAAAGGGGGAGGGAAAATCACCGCCGCGCGCGACGGGATTTCTTCCCGGTTATCACCTTTCCCCGTTCCCCTTGTTACCCTTTTCCTGCTTCTTTGGCGAAGTCGCCGAGCGCTTCCCGCCAATCGGGCAGGGGCGCGAGGCCGATAGCTTCCGACAGCAAACAGCGCAGGCGCGAGTTGCGCGGGCGCGGCGCGGGGCGTTGCAGCGAGTCCATGCGCACGCTCTCGATCTCCACATCTCCGACTCCGGCCGCACGCACCGCCTCGCGCGCGAATTCCAGAAAACTCGCGCCCGCGCCGCCGTTGACGACGTGATACGTGCCGGGCAGGTCGCGCGCGGCCAACTCACGCAGGCGCGCCGCCAGATGCGGCGCGTAAGTCGGCGTGCCGTAGGCGTCGCTGATGGCTTTCAGATGTTCGCCGCGCCGCGCGCGTTCGACGGCCGTGGCGAGAAAGTTTTTGCCGCCCTCACCGAAAATCCAGCCGGTGCGGACGACGACGGTGCGCGCCGAGGCACGCTGCGCGCGACGCTCGCCCTGTAGTTTGGCGATGCCGTAGGCGCTCTGCGGTTCGGGGTCGTCGCGCTGCGTGTAGAAGCCTTCCTTGCCGCCGTCGAACACGTAGTCGGTCGAGATCGTGACGAACGACGCGCCCGCGAGCCGGCTCTCGGCCGCCAGAATCTCCACGGCCTCGGCGTTGATCAGAACGGCGCGTTCGGGATTCAACTCGCAGCCGTCCACGTCCGTCCAGGCCGCGCAGTTGACGACCGCGTCGGGGCGCGCGCGCGCGAACGCTTCGCGCACCTCGTCGGTCTTCGTGATGTCGAGGCCGGCGCGTTCGTGCGCGAACACCTCGTCGCCGCACGCCGTCGAGTGCGCGACGAGCGCGCGCCCGACCATGCCGCCCGCCCCGGTGATTAAGATTTTCACTTCGCGCCGACCTCCACGCCGTACTGCCGCGCGTAAAAATCCCGGTACGCGCCGCCGCGCACGCGCGCGATCCATTCCTCGTTCTCCGCGTACCAGCGGATCGTCTTGGCGAGGCCGCTCTCCCAAGTCTCCACGGGCTTCCAGCCGAGTTCGCGTTCGACCTTCGAGGGGTCGAGCGCGTAACGCCGGTCGTGGCCGGGACGATCCTTGACGTAGCGAATCAGCGATGCGGGTTTATTGAGCGCGGCGAGGATTGATTCGACCACTTCGAGGTTGCGCCGCTCGTTGCGCGCGCCGATGTTGTAGACCGCGCCCGCCTCGCCGCGTTCGTAGGCGAGCGCGATGGCGCGGCAGTGGTCTTCGACGTAAATCCAATCGCGGACGTTCTGCCCGTCGCCGTAGACGGGGATCGGCTCGTCGTGCAAGGCGTTCGAGAGCAGGAGCGGAATGAGCTTTTCGGGAAACTGGCGCGGGCCGTAGTTGTTGCCGCAACGCGTCGTCACGGTGTCGAGTCCGAAGGTGTGTCGCGCGGCGCGCACCATGTGTTCGGCCGCCGCCTTCGACGCCGCGTAAGGACTGTTCGGCGCGTAACCGGAGCTTTCGGTGAAGAACGCGTGATCGTCTTCGGGCAAACTCCCCATCACCTCGTCGGTCGAGATTTGCACGAAGCGGCGGACGCCGCGCTCGCGTGCGGCATCGAGCAAGACCTGCGTGCCGAGGATGTTCGTGCGCAGGAAATCGTCGGCGCGTTCGATGCTGCGATCAACGTGCGACTCGGCGGCGAAGTTGAAGACCGCGTCCGTGCCCTCCGGCAAGGCGGCGCGCACGGCTTCGCGGTCGGCGATGTCGCCGCGCACGAAGCGATGGCGCGCCGCGTCGTCCAACCCCGCGAGGTTGTCGGGATTGCCCGCGTAGGTGAGCGCGTCGAAGTTAGTGATTTCGGCGTCCGGCCAGCGCGCGAGAGCCAGCCGGATGAAGGCCGAGCCGATGAAGCCCGCGCCGCCCGTGACGAAAAGTTTTTGCATGAAATGTTTGCGGGGAATGAGTTGAGGCGTCGCCCGGCGACGCGCCCGTCGAGACCTCTCAAATTCGCACGCGCCGCGCGCCGCTAACCGCTGACTTAAACTCTTGGCGAACG
>DASQNL010000108.1:0-3410 GCA_035644995.1 Pyrinomonadaceae bacterium
CTTTGCGTGAGATTTTTCTTTTCGAGAAAGAAGATAACTCACGCAAAGGCGCAAAGGCGCAAAGAAGAATTTAACCCGTCACCCGTCGCCCGTCGCTTGTCACCGCTTCATCTTATCCCTGCTTGCGTCCGAGCATGTCGAGGCCGACCGCCGTGACGAGGATCGCGCCCTTGATGATGTACTGCGAATAAGGCTGCACGTTCAAAAGCGACATGCCGTTGTCCAAACTCGCCATAAAGAGCGCGCCGAGGCACGCGCCGAAGACCGTCCCGCGCCCGCCCATCAAGCTCGTCCCGCCGATGACGCAGGCCGCGATGGCGTCGAGTTCGAGCAAGTTGCCCGCGTCGGGCGATGCGCTGCCCACCCGCGCCGTGTAGATGAGCGAGGCCACGCCCGCCAGCACGCCCATGATGCAGAAGACCGCCCAGATGTGGTTGCGCACGTTGATGCCGGAGAGCCGCGCCGCGTCCGGGTTGCCGCCGATGGCGTAGAGGTAGCGGCCGAAGGTCGTGTTCTGCGTGAGGAACGCGCCCGCGAGCGCGACGACGATCAAAATAATGACCGGGATCGGCATCCCCTCGTAGGCGTTCATCCGCAGGACGAACAGCACGACGACGAGCGAGGGCACGACGACGCGGAGCGCGAGATTCAACCCGCTCGCCTTCCCCAACCCGTACCGCGCACGCGCGCGATGACGCCTGACGTTCATCCACACGATGGCGGCGACGGCGACGAGCGCGAGCGCGAAGCCGACGGGGCGCGTCACGAACTGCTGCCCGATAGCCTTGAAGCCGGGCAGCGTGATCGGGATCGTCTCGCCCCGCGTCATGCCGAGCACAACGCCGCGCCACGCCAGCAACCCGCCGAGCGTGACGATGAAGGCCGGGATGTTCGCGTAAGCCACGAGCGCGCCCTGCGCCTGGGCGATGGCCAGGCCGACGATGATCGCCGCCGCGAGCGTCGGCGCGAGTCCCCAGCCGTTCGCCCCTTGCGCGACGGCCGCCACGCCGCCGATGAACCCGACGAGCGAGCCGACCGAGAGATCGATGTTGCCCGTCACGATCACCATCAACATGCCGACGGCGAGCACGCCCGTCACGGCCGTCTGCCGCATCAGGTTCGAGAAGTTGCGCGGGTCGAGAAATATCCCGTCGGTCGCGTAGTTGAAATAAATCCAGATGACGGCGAGCGCGAACAGCATCGTGTAAGCGCGCAGCGCGTCGGTCGGAATCTTGAAACCGCCGATGCGCGTCTGCCGCGTCAACTCCGCGCCTGCCGCCGCCGCCGCGGGCGCAACGTCGGCATTGACCGGCGGTCGATCAACCGCGGGTTCAGGTGCTTGATGGCTCATGGGAAGCTCCGATGAGAACGGTCTACTTAAAAACTTAGGCGGCGTCTTGCCGACGGCCGGTCGCGCAGGCCATAACTTTTTCCGGCGTCGCGCTGCCGCGCGTGAACTCGCCCGTCACGCGTCCTTCGTGCAGCACGATCAAGCGGTCGGAGAGGCCGAGCACTTCCGGCAGTTCCGAAGAGACGAGTACGATGGCGAGGCGGGACTTCGCCAGTTGATTGATCTGTGCGTAGATTTCCTGCTTCGCGCCCACGTCGATGCCGCGCGTCGGTTCGTCGAGAAAGAGCACGCGCGGGTTCGTCAACAACCACTTGGCGAGCACGACCTTCTGCTGGTTGCCGCCTGAGAGCGTGCCCGCCACGGTGAAGACCGAGTTGGCCTTAACGCGCAACTCTTTCATCGAGCGATTGCCCTCGGCCGCTTCGCGGTCAACGTTCGTCACGAAGCGACCGGAGATGCGCGCGAGTCCGGCGAGCGTCATGTTGTTCAGGATGGTCTGGTCGAGCACGAGGCCGAAGCGTTTGCGATCCTCGGTGACGAAGCCGAGGCCGTGGCGGATGGCGTCCGCCGGACTCTCTATCGCCACGCGCGCGCCCTCGATGTGCACCTCGCCCGACGCGCGCCCGGCGTGCGCGCCAAAGATCGCCATCAACAGATCGCTGCGCCCCGCGCCCATCAAACCCGCCACCCCCAACACCTCGCCGCGCCGCACCGAAAAGCTCACGTCGTCAACCAACAGCTTCCCCGCCACCTGCGGGTCTTCGACCGTGATGCCCCGCGCCTCGAACGTCACCTCGCCCTGCGCGTGATCGGGCGTGGGGAAAATGTTTCCGACTTCGCGCCCCACCATCCGCGCGATGACGCCCCGCTCGTCGAGCGCGCCCGTCGCCTCCGTCCCGACCGTGCGGCCGTCGCGCAGCACGGTGATGCGGTCGCTCATGCGAAACACTTCGTCGAGTTTGTGCGAGATGTAGATCATGCCGACGCCGCGCGTGCGCCTGAGGTCGTCGAGGATGCGAAAGAGGGTTTCCACTTCCGCGCCGGTGAGCGCGGCGGTCGGCTCGTCGAGCACGAGCAGGCGCGCCTCCTGCGAGAGGGCTTTGGCGATTTCGACGAGTTGCTGCTGGCCGATCCCCAGATTACGGATGGGCGTGCGCGGGTCGAGCGAGAGGCGGAGGTCGGCGAGGAGGCGGCTCGCGCGCGAGTAGAGTTCGTCCCAGTTGATGACGCCGAAGCGGCGCGGCTCGCGCCCCAAAAAGATGTTCTCGCCGATGGTCATCTCTTTGATGAGCGAGAGTTCCTGATAGATGACGGCGATGCCGGCCGCCGCCGCATCGCGCACGCTGCGAAACCGCCTGACCGCGCCCTCGATGCGAATCTCGCCGCCGTATTCGGGATGCGGGTAGACGCCGCCGAGTATCTTCATCAGCGTAGACTTGCCCGCGCCGTTTTCGCCGACGAGCGCGTGAAACTCGCCGCGCCGGAGGTCGAAGGTGACGCCGTCGAGCGCGCGCACGCCGGGGAAGGTCTTCGTGATGTCGCGCATCTCCAGAAAGGGCGCGGCGTCACTATCGGCAATAGTTTTCATCTCGCGTCAGGTGGTGGTGCGGTGGACGCCCCTGTCGTCAGGCGCGTCCGGCGGGCGCGTCCGCGTTCCAGATGTCGGCATGCAGTTTCCAAGTGTCGTCCTGCCGTTTCCAGAGCACGACGTACTTGCCGGTCTGCGCCGCGCGGTCGCCGCCCGGTGATTCCCGGCTAAGCGTGAACCGCCCGATCTCCGTGGCCAGGTCGCCGCCGTCGTCGGCTTCCACTTCTATCGTTTCGAGCGTCGCCTCCTTGATTCCCAGGTTCATCGCGCCCTGCCAGAAGGCCGTGATCGCTTCCGCGCCGCGCATCAAGGGCGCGTCGGGCGGCATGAGGCGGGCGTCCGGCGTGTAGAGCGCGGCCACGCCCGCCGCGTCGCCGCGCCGGAAGAGTTCGGCAAACTTCAGATTCGTCTGCTTGATCGCCTCGCGCGCTTCTTCCATCAACTTCGCCTCCTCAAATTTTATCGAACCCG
>DASQNL010000109.1:0-5978 GCA_035644995.1 Pyrinomonadaceae bacterium
GGCGTTGGCTAAAGGTGCCGCGTCCCGAATCCTGACCGCTCAGGCGCACGCATGTGCCTTCGAGCGCGAGCGTGCCGAAGGCCATCGCCTCGCCGAACGCCCAATCCAGAGGCGTTTGCCCCGCGCCCATCTTTTCGCGCCGCGCCAATTGGCTCACCATCTTCGGGTTGATGTTGAAGCCGTCGGGAACGACCGCGATCTTGTGTCCGAGTTCGCGAATCGTCTCGGCCGCAACACGCGTCTCCACCACGTCCGACCCGTCTTCTTCGACGATGGCGGGCGGCAACTCCGTCATCTTCGGCTTGCCCGCGACGATCTCCTTGGCGCGCGCCTGCGCCTGCTCGTAGCGTTCGACGCGCTCCTTGATCATCGCCTCCACGTCCGCCTCGGAGACGACGCCCTCGCGGATGAGTTGCGCGGCGTAGATGGCGCGCACGCCCGGATGCGCCTTGACGCGCGCGTACATCAGCGGTTGCGTGTAGCTCGGCTCGTCGCCCTCGTTGTGCCCGAGGCGGCGGAAACCGATCACGTCGAGCACCACGTCCTTATTGAACTCCTGCCGGTAGTCGAGCGCGATGCGCAGGATGCGGAAGGCGGCTTCCGGGTCGTCGCCGTTGATGTGAAAGATCGGGAGTTGCGTCATGCGCGCCACGTCGGTCGAGTAGATGGTGGAGCGACCCTTTTCGGGCGAGGTGGTGAAGCCGATCTGGTTGTTGATGATGATGTGAAGGGTGCCGCCCGTGCGGTAGCCGCGCAGTTCGGCGAGGTTGAGAGTTTCCATCACGATGCCCTGCCCGGCGAAGGCCGCGTCGCCGTGCAGGAGCACGGGCAGCGCGCGGTCGATCACCTCTTCGCGCTCGGCGTCCATCGCGTCCTGCTTGGCGCGCACCATGCCCTCCACCACGGCGTCGACGAATTCGAGATGGCTCGGATTCGGCGAGACCGTGATCCGGACGGTGCGCCCGCTCGTCGTCTCGCGCTCGCCCACCGCCCCCTGGTGGTATTTCACGTCGCCTTCGTCGGCCGGGAAGTTCGGGTGCACCGCGCCCTCGAACGAAGTGAAGATGCGCTCCGAGAAATTGCCGACGACGTTCGCCAGCACGTTCAGACGACCCCGGTGCGCCATGCCGAGCGTGATGTCTTCGACGCCGCGCTCGCCCGCCTTCTCGATCAACTGGTGCAGGAGCGGGATGATCGTCTCGCAGCCTTCGAGCGAGAAGCGTTTCGCGCCGAGATACTTCGTGTGCAGGAAACGCTCGAACTGTTCGGCGGCGATGAGGCGGTCGAGCAGTTGTTTCTTCGTCTCAGGCGGGAGCGGTTCGGGATCGACCAACTCTTGCCGGATGCGTTCGCGCAGCCAGAGTTTCTGCTCCTTGCTCTGGATGTGGCGGTATTCCGTGCCGACCTTGCCGCAGTAGGCGCGTCGCAGGATGTCGAGAATTTCGCGCAGCGTCGCGCTCTCGCGCCCGCTCAAGCCCCCCGTGATGAACGTGCGATCCAAATCCCAGATCGTGAGGCCGTAGGTTTCGAGGTCGAGTTCGGGATGATAATTGACGGGCATCGCATTGAGCGGGTCGATGTCGGCGATGAGGTGACCGCGCACGCGATAGGCGTTGATCAGTTCGAGCACGCGCGCCTGTTTGACGATCTGCTCCTGCGTGCGGTCGCCGCCGAGAAGGGCGGGATTGCGATCCACAGCCCAGCGCATCGGCCGGTAAGCGATGCCGAGATCGAGAAAGATGCTCTCGTAAAAATCGTGTTTGCCGACCAGGAGTTCGTGGACGTGGGCGAGGAACGCGCCCGACTCCGCGCCCTGGATGATGCGGTGGTCATAGGTCGAAGAGATGGTGAGCGTCTTGCTGATACCGAGTTGCGAGAGGGCTTCCGAAGTCATCGCGTGATACTCGGCCGGGTACTCGATTGCGCCCGTGGCGATGATGACGGATTGCCCCGCCATCAGGCGCGGCGTCGAGGCCACGGTGCCGATGGTGCCGGGGTTAGTGAGCGAAAGGGTCGTGTCCTGAAAATCGGGCAGGCCGAGTTTTCCGTCGCGCGCGCGCCGCACCACGTCGTCGTAGGCCGCGATGAACTGCGAGAAGGCGAGCGCGCCGGCGTTCTTCACGTTCGGGACGAGAAGCGTGCGCGAGCCGTCCTTCTTTTGAATGTCGATGGCGACGCCGAGATTGACTTCCGCCCGGCGCAGGCGCGCGGGCTTGCCTTCGAGTTGCGCGAAGCCGTCGTTGAGTTGCGGATATTTTTCGAGCGCACGCAGAAGCGCGTAAGCGATGAGGTGCGTGTAGGAGGCTTTGCCGCCGCCGTGCTCCTTCAAATGCTTGTTGATGATCACGCGGTTCTCTTCGAGGAGTTTGACGGGCACTTGCCGGTTCGAGGTCGCGGTCGGCACCGAGAGGCTCGTCTCCATGTTCTCGACGATCTTCAAGGCCGCGCCGCGAATGGGGGCGGCTTCGGCGGCGGGCTTCGCGGCGGGCGCGGTGGCGGCGGGCGTGGCGGCGGCGGCGGCGGTGGCTTCGGCGGCGGGCGCACCCGGCGAGACGGCGGCGGCGGTGTTCGTCGCGGGGGTCGTCGTCGCCGCGCTCCGGTTGTCGGCGGGCGGCGCGGCGGTGGCGGGTGCGCCGTTGCCGGAAGTTGCGCTTGCGCCGGGCGCGGGCTGCGACGGAGACTGGCCGAGCATTTCCGCGAAATAGGCGCGCCAGGATTCGTCAACCAGCGACGGGTTGCTGCGGAAACGCTCCAGCAGCGTCTCGACGTAGTTGGCGTTCGCGCCGAAGTTTTCGGCGATGAATTGCGAGTAATCGATCTGGTTTTGTTGTGCGCTCAAAGTGTTATCACCTCGCTCTGAGAGAGGCCGCGTGTGGGGCTTCGGCGGCGGCTCGACGCTCGTTTGATTGTCCGTTGATGTTCGAATAATAGCCTATCACTTTCCGCTGCGCACCGCATCCGCCGCCCACTACCGGCGCAACCCCGTCGTATAATTCCACATCACACGACCGCTCGCGAATGCTGAACGGCGCCAGGCTCAACTATATGTCGCCATCGAAATTTCTACTCTCCGCCACGCTCTGCGGCTTCGCTCTCTTCGCCCTCGGCGCATGCGGCGTCCCGCCCGCCGGAACGCCCGCCGCGCAGCAAACTCACAGACCCCACGCATCGCCGGCGACGCCGCCGCGGCCGGAGGTAAAACCCGTCTACGAGTCGCCCGTGCTCGAACGTCTCGTCGCGGCGGCGAACGAGCGCGCCACGCACGAGGTCGAGTACGACGGCAGCTACTTCAAGTTGGACTACCCGAACGGCGACGTGCCGGAGGGCAAGGGCGTCTGCACGGACGAGGTGATCCGTTCCTACCGCGCGCTCGGCATCGACTTACAGAAGGAAGTCCACGAAGACATGGCGGCCAACTTCTCGCGCTACCCGACCAAATTCGGCTTGAAGTCTACCGACCCGAACATCGACCACCGGCGCGTGCCGAACCTGCGCGTCTTCTTCGAGCGCAAGGGCAAGTCGTTGCCCATCACGAACGACGCGGCCGACTATCGCCCCGGCGACATCGTGACGTGGGACTTGAACGCCTCGCAGACGCACATCGGCCTCGTCGTCGACGCACCCTCGGCGACGCCCGGCCGCTACATGATCATGCACAATATCGGACAGGGGCCGCAGATCGAAGACGTTCTCTTCTCATGGAAGATCACGGGTCACTACCGCTATACCGGCGCGCCGCCCGCGCCGCCACGCCCGCCCGCCGCGAAGCCCACGGCCGGTAAGCGATGACCCGCGCACACAATTCACTTCCTCACTAAATGCAACTATCGCGGCTCTCGCGCGCGCGTCCAACTTTACGCGGACGACGGAGAGACGCCCCTGCCCGACGGCGCGCATTTCTTCGACGCCGCCACGGCCGTGCCCGTCATCACGAACGTCGCCCCGGCGCGCGCGCCCTGATGCGCGCCGGAAATTTTCCTCGCGCCCGCCTGCAAGTATTTCCGGCTTCGCGCATTCAAGTGGATGCAAGGTTAAGAAGTCGGAGCCGAACATACCGCAGGAGGTCTTATGAGCCACACAACGGAAAGCACACGCCCCTCGCCGTCAACCGTCAATCGCCGCTCTCGTTTCAACTCTCGTTTCAACTCGCCGTTGAGCCACACGCGCCTTCGCCGGATCGCTCTCTGCATCCTCGCCGCGATGCTCTTGTCTTCGTGCGAGCGCGCGGGCGCGCCGGGTCGCGTTTCTCAAAGCAGAGAGGCGCAGGAAGCCGTGCGGGCGTCGCACGACGCACCCGCGCCCATGACGGCAAACGGGGTAATAGCTCCCTCGCCGGTCGCGACGATGCGCGAGGAAAGCCGTGGGGCAGGCCGCCTGAGCAAGGCTGACGGGGACGATCAAGAGTTCAACACCGAAGCCTACAAGCACATCGACGAGAACCCCTTCTTCGAGGTGGCGCGCACGCCGCTCTCCACCTTCTCGATTGACGTGGACACGGCCTCCTACAGCAACATGCGCCGCTTCCTGCGCAGCGGCCAACTCCCGCCGAAGGACGCCGTCCGCACCGAAGAGTTGATCAACTATTTCACCTACGACTACCCGCAGCCCGCGGGCAACGCGCCCTTCTCCATCAACGCGGAAGTGGCCGCCTGCCCGTGGAACTCAAAGCACCGCCTCGTCCACATCGGCTTGCAGGGCAAGCGCATGCACAAGGAAGACCTGCCGCCCGCCAATCTCGTCTTTCTGCTCGACGTGTCCGGCTCGATGAACTCGCCCGACAAATTGCCGCTCGTCAAATCGTCGCTCCGCATGCTCGCCGAACAACTCTCGGCGCGCGACCGGCTGAGCATCGTCGTCTACGCCGGTTCGAGCGGGCTGGCGTTGCCCGCCACGGCAGGCGACCGGCGCGGCGAAATTCTCGCCGCCCTCGACGCGCTCGAAGCCGGAGGCTCCACCAACGGCGGCGAAGGGATTCACCTCGCCTACCGCGTGGCGGCGGAGAATTTCATTCGCGGTGGCATCAACCGCGTCATCCTCGCCACCGACGGCGATTTCAACGTCGGCACGACGAGCGAAGGCGAACTCACGCGCCTCATCGAAGAGAAACGCCGGAGCGGCGTCTTCCTCTCCGTGCTCGGCTTCGGCACGGGCAACGTGAAAGACGCGACCATGGAGATGCTCGCGGATCGCGGCAACGGCAACTACGCCTACATCGACGACGTGCAGGAGGCGCGCAAAGTGCTCGGCGACCAACTCGGCGCGACCATCGCCACCATCGCCAAGGATGTGAAGATTCAAGTGGAGTTCAACCCGCGACAGGCCGCCGCCTACCGGCTCATCGGCTATGAGAACCGTCTGCTGCGCGATCAGGATTTCAACGACGACACCAAAGACGCGGGCGAGATCGGCGCGGGTCACACCGTCACCGCGCTCTACGAAGTCGTTCCCTTCGGGCAAAAGTTCGAGAACCCCGGCGTCGATGCGTTGAAATATCAGCAGCCCGCCCAAGTTTCGTCGAACTCGAACAGCAAAGAGTTGATGACGATCAAAGTCCGCTACAAAGACCCGGACGCAAACGACAGCAAACTCCTGAGCGTGTGGGTGGCAGACGCGGGCGGCTCCATCGAGCACGCGTCGAACAATCTCAAGTTCTCGTCGGCGGTGGCGGGCTTCGGCATGCTCCTGCGCGACTCGAAATACAAAGGCGACGCACGCTACGCGGACATCGCCCAACTCGCGCGCGCCGCCTCCGGCGCGGATGCACAGGGCTACCGCGCCGAGTTCATCCAACTCGTCGAACGGGCGCACGCGCTCGCCCGACAGAGCGCAAGGAATTAACCGCAAGCAGGGTAAAGGGGAAGGGGTAAAGGGTAAAGGCGAAAGGCACAGGCCAACCTCCTTTCCCCTTTACCCTTTGCCCCTTCCCCCTTCCCCCTTCCCCCTTCCCCTTTACCCTTTACCCTTTACCCCTTCCCCTT
>DASQNL010000110.1:0-2001 GCA_035644995.1 Pyrinomonadaceae bacterium
TCGGAGAACCCGACCGCGCCGCTCACGCACCACTTGCAGGACTCGACCCACATCTCCTTCGGCGTCTTCACCACCGGCTTCACCTATCGCTGGTTCAAACACGAAGGCTCTCTCTTCAACGGGCGCGAGCCGGACGAGCGACGCTACAATTTAGAGTTCAACCCGTTCAGCTCGCGCTCGGCGCGCGTCTCGTTCGCGCCGAACAAAAACTGGGCGTTCCAACTGAGTCACGGTTTCCTGCGTAACCCCGAACAACTGCACGAGGGCGACGTGCGGCGGACGACCGCCTCCGCGCAGTACAATCGTGCGTTCGCGCGCGGTAATCTCGCGGCGACCTTCGTCTGGGGGCGCAATCACGAAAGCCACGATGGCGAAATCTTCAACCTCAACGGCTACACCTTCGAGACGACCGCGAACTTCCGCGACCGGAATTATCTCTACACGCGGCTCGAACTCGCCGACAAGAGCGGACTGCTGCGCCACTCGGAACTCCACGACCTCGGCTTCGACCACGACACGCACCCGCAGTTTCGCATCGGCGCATACACCTTCGGCTACGTGCGCGACGTGTGGAACACGGATAAACTGTCGGTCGGCCTCGGCGGTGACTTCACGTTCTATTCCAAGCCCGCCGTCCTCGATTCCGTCTACGGCGCAAGCCCGAAGTCGTACAAGTTTTTCCTGCGCTTTCGCCCCGGCCGCATGAAGATGGACGGGCACACCGGCCACGGCAACCCGGCGGGCGGCAAAGACGCGCACGACGCCCACGACAAACATTGAGCGCGGGTTCAACCATTTTCGCTTCGATCATTTGTAAGGAGACAGGAACACCGATGAAGACATCTCGAAAAATCACCTACATGCTCGCGGGCGGCTGCGTGTTCGCGGCGGCGTTGATGTTGCAGGCGTGCGGCGGGGCTGCTTCCGAACCGGCCGCGTCGCGTCAACCCTCGGCGGCGGCGACGACGACGCCCGCCCGCGAGCAGGCGTCGCCGCAAACCGCGCGAGTTATTCCGCAGGCCGCGCACGGCGCGGGAGAGACGAACGCCCCGGCGACGGCGGCCGACGACGCGCACCACGGCCATTCGCACGGCGCGCCGGGGCGCGTGCCGAAGTTCGCCGCCTCCGCCGCGGACTTGAAGAACCTGCCGCCCGTCCTCCCGGCCTCGCAGTTCACGGGCATGACGCGGATGGCTTACGCGGCCGTCAAAGAGATACCGCAAACCATCGCGCAACTGCCTTGCTATTGCCACTGCGACGAAGGGTTCGGCCACAAGAGTTTGCAGACCTGTTTCGTTGACGACCACGCCGCGCACTGCGCCGTCTGCGTCGAGGAAGCGTTGCTCGCCTACAAGCTGCAAAAAGAGGAACGGCTCAACCCGGCGCAGATACGCGAGCGCATCATCGCCCAGTACGGGCAGCCGCAATAGCAACCGTCGCCGCGTCCGCGCCGCGTGAAGGGCGTCTGACGGAGAAGTTATGAATCAGACCGCCGGACAGTTGATGCACGACGAACGCGCGCGCTTCAGTGTGCGCGGGCAGCGGCTCGAATACTTCACCATTGCTTACAACAGCCTCGAAGGTTTGTGCGCCATCGCTTTCGGCGCGCTCGCGGGCAGCATCGCGCTCGTCGGCTTCGGCTTCGACAGCGTGATCGAGGTGACATCGGGCGCGGTTCTGCTCTGGCGGCTGCGCGCCGAGATGGACGAGCGGCGGCGCGAGCGCGTGGAAGTTTTAAGCCTCCGCATCGTCGGCGTCTGTTTCCTCGCGCTGGCGATTTACGTCGGCTATGAGGCCGTCGTCTCGCTCTGGCGGCGCGCGCCGCCGGAACAGAGCGTGCCGGGGATCGTGCTGGCCGCCGCCTCGCTCGTCGTGATGCCGCTTTTGGCGCGCGCTAAACGACGGGTGGCGCGCGGCATCGACAGCGCGGCGATGTCGGCGGACGCGAAGCAGACCGAACTCTGCGCTTATCTCTCCGCGATCCTGCTCGGCGGGTTGGCG
>DASQNL010000111.1:0-3941 GCA_035644995.1 Pyrinomonadaceae bacterium
AAGCGCGAGGGCGAAGAAAAATGGAAGCGGCGCGGTTTGATGGAGGCGCGGGCGGGGCACTCGCCCGCGTCTCCACCGCGCCGCTTCCAAACAGAGGGCGCGTTGTCGGGGTCGCCCTAGTTGATCAAGCGGCGGAAGCTGAACGTGCCCGTCTCGCCGGGAGCGAGGCTCGGCACGTTGCCTCTGAGGAAGGTGGTCGAAGAGGTGACGGGATTGCCCGCCCCATCCGTGACCGTGGCGCCCGCGCTCGTGATCGAAGGCGCGGGAGAGGTGACCTGCGTCGTGTAGGTCGCCCAGTTGTTACCGCCCGCGCTGCCGTCTTCCGAGATGACGAGGTTAGTCGCCGTCAGAGCGGAACTGTTCGAGCCGGCGGCCGGTACGGTCATGACGTTCGTGTAAGTGATCTGGTACACGATGGTCGCGCCGGGGATGGTGGCCGAGGGGTTGCCGTCTGCGTCAACCACCGTAGCCGTCTTGTCGAGCCGGACGAATCCCGTGTAGAGACGGTCAATCGTCTGGTTCGTGCTGGCGGGCGTGTTGGCGGAAGCGGCCTGAATGATGCTGTCGAAGCCCGTCAGGATTTGCTGCGTTGCCGGGGCATCGACGCGCACGTAAACGTTCACGTCCGAGTTGCGTGCGAGCGGCGCGAGGGCGAAAGACCCCCCGCCGGAGATGGTGGTGAAAGGCCCGGCCGCGTTCGTGCTGACGCCGACGGTAAAGCCCAGGGGGACGGTCGGCGCGGTGAGCGTGAACGTGTCCGTGGAGTTGCCGGTGTTGCGGACGGTGTTGGTGAAGACGATGAAGCCGGGGGCGTTCGTCGAGCAGGCCGGAGTGACCGTCCCCGCGCAGGGCGGCACTCCGGTGATGCCCGTCGTCACGCTGCGGTTCGTGAAGTCGGTGTTGTTGCTGCTGCCGGGGCCGGTGGCGGCGGGTTGGCCGGCCGGCCCGATGAGAACGCTGCCGACTTGCTGGAGCAGCGTCGGTTGGCGGATACCTTTCCCGGTGTCCACGGGGTCGAGGCCGAGGCGCGGCTCGTCGAAGTTGGCGTTGCGGTCGCCGCGGTTGGTCACTTCCGCGCCCGGCGAATCCGACTGATCGTTCAAGACCGCGCCGATGGTGTTGGTGGCGAACGAATCGACGATGGCGTAGATGGGCATGGTGGCGTCAGTTGCGGTGACGGTGACGACGACCGCGATACTCGCGCTGCACGTGTTGGCCGCGAGCGACGCGCCCACGTTGAAGGCGACGCGCGTGACGGTGGAGAGCGTGCCCGGCGCGGTGTTCGTCCAGACGGCGGCTTCGGGCGCGGTCGAGAGCGCGCTCGTCGTGTAAAGCGTGCCGGCGGGAAACGCGTTGCTGGCCGCGAGCACGGTGCCCACGGGCACGGGCATGACGATGTAGACGCCGGTGAACGCGCCGAAGGTCATCGCGGTGGCCGGGCGGTTGCCGTCGTTGCAAAGCTGCGTGCTGTAGTTGATGTTCGCGCCGAGCGCGACGGGGCCGGCGGGCACGGTCAGCACGGCGCGAAGTTGCGCGTCGTTCTGCACGGTGACGCGGATGTCGCCGCGCGCCTCGCGCACGCCGTTGACGGACGTGGCCGAGACGGTGCGAACCTCGTGCGCCGACGGCGTGGCCGGGTTATCGGGAACTTGATTGTCGTAGCCTTGCGCCGCGCCCGTGGCCGCGTCGCCGAGGAAGACTTGAACGGTGTCGCCGGCGGAGGCCGCCGCGTTGACGGTCACGCGCACGACGATGGTGGCCGAGGCGTTCTGCGCGAGCGCGTGGAGCACGTCCGCGCCGTTGGAGAAGACGTTGACATCGCCGGCCGTGATCGTGTTGCTGCTGTCCATATCGATGACGGCGGCGGTGATCACGCCGGGGCCGGTCAGGTTCAAACTCTGACCGCCCGCGAGGAAGCGCACCTGATCGGCGAAGTTGCCCGTGTTGGTCACGGTGAACAGGAAGAAGGCGTTCGTGTCGCCGGGGACAACCGAGGGGTTGACCGCGTTGTCGGGCAGGATGCGCAGACCCGAAACGTTGGCGACCGTGACGGTCACGGTGTTCGAGACCGTGCTGTAGTTGTTGGCGTTGCTGTCCGTGTAGACGGCGCTGGCCTGGTTGGAGATGATGGTGCTGCCGCTGGTTTGCGCGAGTGCGGGCGTGAGAAATGCGCAAAGGATCGCCAGAAGGGCAAAGAGCGCGCGCGGCAGGGAACGGCGGATGGCCGGGTGGCGGGTGTAACTTATCTTCATATCTATCCTCAAATGTTTTTTATATGAGACTCGCCGGTGATGAAAGGCCGACGACGAAGGCTGAAGGAGCGGAAAGAGACAATCGCGGGTGCCTCTCGCCGAAAGCGCAAAGCGCGTCTACTTAACACGCACCTTGTAAGAGGCGGAGAGCGTCGAACCGGCGGCGAGCGGGTCGCTCCACTCGTAGCGCACCTGCGTGTACATCGACGTGGGCGCAAGCGCGCGCTTCGTCGTGCCGTCCGCCTGCTTCTCTTCAATCGTCGGCTGCGCGGAGAAGTTCTTGCCGCCGTCAATGCTGTAAGTCACGCTCGCGTCGTACTCGGCGACCGCGCTTCCGGCAACGTAGGACGTGCCTTGCGGAATCTGCCCGATGGTCTTGTAGCGGCTGGCGGGCGCGTTGCCTTCGTTCGCGCTCGTGATCGTCCAGTCGAGAATCTCGCCGGGGTGAACTGCGCTCACCTTGTCGAGCGTCAGGCTCTCGTCGTTGCGCTTGAGCGAACCGGCGAGCTTAACTTTCACTTCCGGCTGCCCGGCGGACTTCTGGCGCGCCGTGGCGATCTGTCTCTGCGCGAACGCGGCCGCCGTCCCGACCAGTAGCAGGCACAGCGCGGCGGCGATGGGCGCGGTCATTTTTTTCTTCAAAGTCTTCATGAGGGTCTCTCCTTCAGGTGGTCTACAAAGTTCTCTCGGGCGGTTGGCCGGCCGTGGCGGCGCGGATGCTCCGTTTAGACGGCATCCTGCTTGGCAGGCCGTCTCCGGCGGATGGTGGTCGTTTGGTTGAGCGCGCACGCGACGGCAGACATAAAATCCTCGACGGCGAGCGAGCGCGGTAGCACGGCGGCAAACTGGGCGCGCGACGAGGCGCGCATGATCTCGGAGGGGCGTTCGTGCAGCGCGATGAGCGGCACGCGCGGGGCGATCTCGCACAGGGCTTCGACCGCGCCCGCGCGACTGAACCCGGCCATGTCGAGTCCGAAAGCGATGAGATCGAAACAACCGGCCGCCGCTCCCCTGAGTACGTCCATCGTGTGGCGACACGTCTCGGCCTCGTGCCCGGCGGCGCGTAGCGCCTCCACCAGCCCCTCGGCCATAGCGCGGTCATCGTCACAAATCATTACCTTTGCCATCCTCGCGGCTCCCGCTCCCGATCCCTGCCTTAGCGTCTCGTCCAAGCACAAAAACGCACTTGGGCGAACTCCACTAAGTCAATTCACATGCCGCGCCCGGCGCGGACGCGCGCACCACGATTAACTGGTGAAATGTTAAGAGTTAGTGAAAAGTTATTGAAAATCGTGAGGCGAGGCCGCGACGCGGCGGCGGCGGCGGATGACAAACCCGACTGCCGTTTTGTCAGCCGACGGACAAAATGGCAGGAATCTGAAAAGCCGTGAATCGTGAATCGTAAAGCGCGGAGAGAGAGAAAAAACGTGAATCGTGAAGCGCGAAGCGTGAATAGATTAAGACGCGTTTTCTCGCTTCACGCTTCACGATTCACGGTTTTGCTTTCTTCCTCGTATTCGCGCAGCTTGCGATAGAGGGTGCGGGCGGAGATGCCGAGGATGATGGCGGCGCGTTCGCGGTTGCCGCCGGTTTCTTCGAGCACGCGGAGGATGTGTTGGCGTTCGAGTTCTTCGAGGGTGCGGGTCGGCGCGTCCGTGTCGGCGTCGCGTGCGGGCGTGTCGGCGGCGG
>DASQNL010000112.1:0-14662 GCA_035644995.1 Pyrinomonadaceae bacterium
CGGACTCCACTGCGCCCCGCGCAGCGTGCCCGCCTCTTTGCCCCGCGCGTCGGCAAAATGCCGGAGCGAAGGCGCGAGCGTGATGGCGCGCGTGTAGTAGAAGGTCTGGAAGGCCTGCACGAGCCGCCGGTTGAGGCCGAAGCTGACCGCGAGGTCGCGCACGCCGCCGCCCTGCGCGTCGAGGTTGGTGCGCACGTCGGCCGTCAGGTTCGGGTGCGGGCGGTAGCGCGCCTCGACGTTCAAGGGCGAGAAGCGACGCGGCACGCCGCCGTAGGTGAACCCGGAGAACGTGTTGATCGGGTAGAACTGGTTGCGCCGCCCCGCGATGAGCGCGCCGCCGAAATACGGGTCGAAGAAATACTTGCCGCGCACCGTGACGGACAACACCTCTTCGGGACGGGTTGAGACGGGCGCGAGCGACTGGCGTTGCCCGTTCGCCGCGTCGTTCCCGTCGGCCACGCCGTTCGCCGCTCCGACGCCCGCGCCGACGCCCGCGCCGTTCGTGGCGGGCGTTTTGCCGCTCACGTTCTCGGTCGAATGGCGTTTGAAGAAGCGGTTGGAGAAGCCGTACTCGATCTCGTTCGTGTCGGCGATGGCATCGGTGGAGTCGAAGCGGATGATGCGCGGAAAATTGTTGATGCCGGTGATCTTCCGGTAGATGACGTAAGGCTCGATGACGTGGCGGAAGCGCAGGCTGTTGTCGCCGCGATAGAAGTTGCGCGCGAGCGCGGGCGACCTCACGTCGAGACTGAGGTTGGCGTAGGCGCGCGACACGTCGCGGCCGAGCACGAGACGCGTCAGCGGGTCAATCGAATTCGAGTAGTAAGTGCCGCGCAAGCTGGCCGTGGCCGTCGCCGACCAGCCGTTGTGATAGACGGGCACGGAGAAGGTCGGGTTCACGTCGAGCCGCTGCACGACCGACGGCGTGATGATGGGTTCGCCGTCCGCCTCCAGGCGAAACTGCGCGAGGTCTTCGACCGTCTCTTTGCGGCTCACGCCTTCGAGCGCGCCCTCGAAAGAAAAATAGGCGGCCAGACGCTTGAAGTAGCTGAGGGGCGAAGGCCGCTTCTGCAATTCGATGCTCGGCAGATTGCGGATGCGGATGCGCGCGTTCGGCAGCGTCGTGACCTGATTGCGCGCGAGGAAGTTGAAACTGTAATCGCCCGCGTTCTTGTTGACGAAGAGTTGCGAGCGTTCTTCGGGCGAGATGGCCTGTTGGACGTTGTCGGAGAAGACCTGGCGAAACGCGAGGCTGGAAGTGATGTTGATGTCGGCGGCGGCGAGGAAGCCGTTCGGGAAGTAGTGCACGCCGTCGGCGTAGAAACTCGACCCGCCCTGATCCGGCCGCTCCGGGCTTTCCTTCCCGCCGAAGATGCGATCCTGAACGTTGTAGAAGCCGAGGTTGAAATAGGAGCGCGAGTTGGCGCGCGTGCGCAGGTCTGCGCCGAAGCCGAGGCCGCGTTTGGTGAAGATGTCGTTTCTGAGCGTCACGTCGGCCGAGCGGCCGAGCGTCTGGTAGTAGGCGGTTGAGAGGCGAAAGCCCTTCTTGCCCGAACCGCTGAAGGTCGGCGTCAGAAAGCCGGAGGCGCGGTCGCGCCGCTTGAGCGAGACGGAGACGTAAGGCATCGGCACGAGCGTCATGCCCTTGACCTTGAACTTCGGATTGCGCGCGCGCACGCGGTCGTTCAGCGTGATCTCGGCGCGCTTGGCCGTGAAACTCCACTTCGGCGTCTCCTCATCGCAGGCCGTGATCTCGCCGTTGACGATGACGATGCGGTTGGCCGACACCTTCTCCACGCGGTCGGCCGTGAAATAGATGATCGTGCCGTCTTCGGTCTGGTTGGTGAAGCCGGTGGAGTTGAGGAAGAAGCCGAGTTTGGTCGCGTAGTTGAACTCGGCGCGCGAGCCGGTGATGCGTTGCAACTCGCCTTGATCGAAAACGACGTTGCCTTCCGCGACCACGCGGTTCAACGCCTCGTAGACCGTCAGCCTGTCGGTCTGAAGGCGAAAGATGCCGATGCGCGCGTCAACGTTCCCTTCGTTGACGACGACGCGCGCGCCTTCCTCCCCGGTCGCGGTCTGCTTATCGGTGTCGATGTCGAGTTTCTCGGTGGATTGGGCGGGGTCGTTGCCGGTTCTGACGGGCAGACGCGGGCGAATGGGCTGCTCCTGTTGCAGCGGGTTGACGTTCGGCGTGTCCGTGATCGGGTTCAACACCTTGCGCTCGACCGGGTTCGCCTGCTGCTGCTGCGCGCGGACAAGCGGGGCGCAACCGGCCGCCAGAGCCGCGAAGGCGCACCACGCCAGCAGCAGACGCGCTCCGCCGGTCGGAAGATTTTTAATGCTAGAGAGGGAACGCAAAAGAGTGAGCCGAAAGCCTCCGCCGCCTTAAATAACCAACGCGCCCGCGGCACTTTTCCGTGCGACGACCGAGCGCGCGCTTTCGTTGCAAAAGCGCGGCGATGCTAACATGCGCCGCCGAGAGGCGACAAGGAGCTACCATTGCCGACGGAAGTTTCCGCGCCATGAAACGGAGAGGGAGTTGGTGCGCCGCAAGCAGGGCGTGTACTATCGACCCGTATTCCGCACGTCATGTAGCGAAGCGCAACCGACCGAGGCCGCGATGTCTACTTTTAACACTTACTCGCCGCGCGAAATCAGAGACTTCAGGGAGCGGCTGCTGGCGTCCGTGCAGGAGTGCGGCCATTTGCAGGGCGCGGCCGAGACGTGCGCCCGCTTGCTCTACGAAGAATTTACGGAGTCGCTCGTTCTCGCACGGGTCTTCGTCACCCTGCCGCTGAGCGATCTGCCCGCGCGCGACAAAGCGTTCGTCGCCGCGCTGGCCGACGCGAAAGACATCGCGCCGCTCCTCGATGAAAAGACGCAGGTGCTCTCGCTGCTCGGAACTCACGGGGCGCAGCCCGAATGGCGCGACCGCTATCGATCACAGGGGCATCTCGGCATCCCGCTCGTGACGGCCGCCTTCGTCGAGTCTATCCCGATGGTCGCGCGCCTGATGAGCGACATGGGCATCGGCTCCGACTGGTTCGACAAATTCGAGCCCGACATTCTCGTCAAGAATCTGGGGCGCGCGGCGGGCGTCTTCTACGTGCGCGAGGCGCGGAACCGGCTCGATGCTCACAATCGCAAGATCGTCTCGGCGCAGGATTTCGTCGCGGCTCACGACATCCGCACGGTCTTCGGCCTCGGCGGGAGCTACCTGAACGGCAGCTTCATCACGATGATCCTCTTCACGCGGGAAACCATCGAACAACCTCAAGCCGAGGCGTTCATGCTGCTGGTGAACACCTTCAAGACCGCCACCCTCAAACTCGTGATGGATGACGCGATCTTTCCCCCCGCCGGCCACGCGGCCACGCTCGTCACCTGATTAACCCGCCGACTTCCCGGCTCCGAACCCCCGCCATCTCCGCCCGCCCGAATAATCTATTGCCACTCATATTTTTGGTGTGCTATGTTGAATTTGTAGTGCTACACGCGTAGCGGCCGCCCCCTTTTCGCTCTCACCTCACGAATATTCAACTCCTCTCTCAGAAAGATCAGGAGATTCTTCCACATGCGTCTCAGCAAGACCCTCGTCGCGCTATTATTGTGCGCCGCGACCTTCCCCCTCACGCCCGTCGCCGCCGCCGCACGCCCGTCGCAAAAAGCTCGCGCCAAGACGCAAGCTCCGGCGACTCACACGGAGATCACGAAAGAAAAGATCGAAACCATCGTCTCCACGCTCGAACAGGCGGGAAAGAAAAAAGATGTCGCCGTGATCATCCCGTATCTCGCCCCCGACATGACATACAAATTGGAGGGGGGAGGGCGGCCGCCCCGCCACGCGAACCGCGCGCACTACATCGAACTCACCAAAATCGGCTTCGCGCTCATGCTCGACCACGTCTACATGCGCAAAAGTTTGACCATCAAGGTCGCCCCCGACGGGCAGAGCGCGACGGCGCAGACCGCCGGCTACGAGATGCTGACGCTGGCGCAAGGCACCGTGGCCGGCCACACGACCAGCCTCGTCATCTTCAAGATTTACAAAGGCAAAATTCTGATCGCTTCGATGGAAAGCGCCATCGAGTACGTGTAACGCGCGCCGGGCACGACTCTCCCGCCCGGCGCGCGTCTCCTGCGGCGGCAGCCGTCGCCGCCTCATCCCCGCCTGCTTGCGCCTGCCGCGCCTCGCGCCTGTCGCACACGGCCGCGCCAGTTGCTATTATCGCCCGCGATGAACGGGCAGGCTTCCGGGAAAGTGCGTCTGATGATCGTGGCGGGCGAGGCGTCGGGCGACGCGCACGCCGCCTCGCTCGTGCGCGCGCTCGGCGAGAGTGCGCCGGGCGCGAGCTTTGAATTTTTCGGCGCGACGGGACGAGAGATGCGCGCGGCCGGGGTCGAATCAATCGTCGCGACGGACGATCTGGCGATCACCGGCCTGTTAGAGATCGGCGGCGCGCTCAGACAGTTCTGGCGCGCCTATCAAAAGCTGAAGCGCGCCGGCATCGAGCGCGCGCCCGACGCCGTAGTTTTAGTCGATTGGCCTGACTTCAACCTGCGCCTCGCGCGCTTCTTCCGCCGACGCGGCCTGCGAGTCGTCTATTACATCAGCCCGCAACTCTGGGCTTGGCGCGCGCGCCGCGTGCGCAACATCCGCCGCGACGTAGACCTCCTGCTCGCCATCCTGCCTTTCGAGCCTGCGTGGTACGCGGCGCGCGGCATCACCCACGTCGAATTCACCGGCCACCCTCTGACGGGCGAAGTCAGGGCGCGCTACGACCGCGCGGAATTTTGCCGCCGCCACGCGCTCGACCCCACGCTACCCCTCGTCGCGCTGCTCCCCGGCAGCCGTCGTCAAGAGTTGCTGCGCATCCTGCCACACATGATCGAGGCGACGAAGACGATCCACGCCGCGCAACCCGACGCGCAGTTCGTCGTCGCGCTCGCGCCCAACCGTTCGGACGCGGAGGCGCAGGCGATCATCCGTGCCGCGCTCGCCTCGTCTCACGCGAAACTCTCGGAACGCATCAGCCTCATCCGGCACGAGACGCGCGAAGCCCTCGGCGCGGCGGACGCGGCGGCCGTCGCCAGCGGCACGGCCACGCTCGAAGCCGCGCTGCTCGAAACGCCGCTCGTCGTCGTCTACAAAGAATCTTTTCTCAACTGGCACACGCTCGGCCGTCTGATCAACACGGAACACTTCGGCCTCGTCAATCTCGTCGCGGGCGAACGACTCGCACCCGAACTCATGCAGAACGATTTCACCGGCGACACGCTCGCCGCCGAATTGTTGAAACTCTTAGACCCCGCCCGCAACGCCGCCATGCGCGCCCGCCTGCGCGCCGCGACGCAAGGACTAGGGGCGGGCGGCGCATCCGGGCGCGCCGCCGAAGCCATCCTTCGAGTTATGCGTGAATGGAAAAATGAAGGTCGGGGGGATACTTAAACACGGTCACGGCCTGTCGCCCTGACGAGCGGGAATAAGTTCGCCGCGCGGAGCAGGAACAAGGTCACGGCGCGGAGCGGGAACAAGCAGGCCGCCCCTTGCCTTCGTGGAAGACAACGGGCGGCCTGCTTGTTCCTGCTGTCCGACAAAACTACTCTTACCTGCTGTCCGACAAAACTACTTCTCGCCGGCTTCCCCCGCATCGGGCTTTTCGCCCGCCGCGATCAACTCTCGCACCTGTCGCTTGAGTTCGTCGATCTCGGCACGCATCTGCGGGAGTCGGCCGAAGTGCGCGTTCAAGCGTTTGTACTCGCCGAGCGGGCGCACGGGCACGCCCCACACGACCTCGCCCGCGCGCACGATCTTGCCCGGCAGTATCCCCGCCTTCGAACCGACAATCGCGCCCGCCTGCACGCGCGCGTGATCGCCCATTCCCACTTGCCCGCCGATCACCGCGTCCGACTCGATGACCGTGCTGCCTGAGATGCCCGTCTGCGCCGCGATCACGACGCGCTCGCCGATCTCCACGTTGTGCCCGACGTGGACGAGGTTGTCGAGTTTCGTCCCCTGCCCGATGCGCGTCTCGCCGAGCGCGCCGCGATCCACGCACGAGTTCGCGCCGATCTCCACGTCGTCTCCGAGCCAGACCGTGCCCACCTGCGGAAACTTGTGATAACCCGCCGCCGCGCGCACCCACCCGAAGCCGTCCGCCCCGATGACCACGCCCGCATGCAACACGACGCGTCGGCCGAGGCGCACCCCCTCATAGAGCACGACGTTCGGATGCAGCACACACTCCGCGCCCACCTCCACGTCGTCTTCAATCACCACGCCCGGCAAAATTTGCGTCCCCCGCCCCACGCTCACCCGCTCGCCAATCACGACGCCCGCGCCGATGTAAACCTCTTCCCCGATCCGCGCCGTCTCCGCCACGACCGCGCTCCGATGAATCGCGCCCGCGCGTCGCCGTGCGGCGTGCAACACTTCCGCGATCAAAGCGAACGCCAACTTCGGCTGCGCCACTTCCACGAGCGTCGCCGCAAACTCGCCCGCCGCCGCCCTCTCACCCGTCCCCTCCGGCACCAGCAGACACGACGCACGGCTCGTCTTCGCGCCCTCCAAAAATTTCCCGTCCTCGACGAAACTGATCGACCCCGCCTCCGCACCCTCAAGGCTCGCCACCCGCTCGATCAAAACTCGCGCGTCGCCCCCGACCACGCGCCCGCCGACGAGCGCGGCCAACTCCGCCACCGCCATCCATATGCTTTTATTGTTCATAAGACTCAAGCGACTAAGAAGCAGTTTGAAAAGTATCTAATCAAACCCGAACCGAATCTGGCGACAAAGTCTCACTCCCCGCCCCTCGTTTTCCCACACACACGGCCGGCAGGACTTGTTTCCGCAGCCCCAAGATTCCGGTGAGACGCTTCTAAGTTCGGAAGGGCGTGTGCAGCGCGCACGCTTCTAAGTTCGGAAGGGCGTGCGGCGCGCGCTTCTAAGTTTGGAAGGGCAAGGCGTGTGCGCGCTTCATAATTCGCCCGCCTCTTCGCCGCCCCGCCGCGCGCCGCGCTGCTCGCGCGAGAAGCCGCGCCGCGAGCCGCGTATGAAATCCGCGAGATGACGCACGTGCTCGTCGTCCGTCTGCTCTAATTGTCGGAGCGCGTCGGCGAGCGGCAGGCGCGTGCGAAACAGAAGTTGATAAGCGCGCTTCAACGCGACTCTCGACGCGGGCGCGAAGCCGCCGCGCCGCAAGCCCACCGTGTTCAGCCCGCGCACCCGCGCCGGATTCCCGTCCGTCGTCAAGAACGGCAACACGTCTTGCACGATCTTCGACTTCCCTCCCACCATCGCGAACCGCCCCATCCGCACAAACTGGTGCGCCCCCACGTTCGACGACAGAAACACATGATCCTCAACCGTGATGTGCCCCGCCAACGCCACCCCGTTCGCAAAGATGTTGTCGTCTCCCACCTCGCAGTTGTGCGCCACGTGTACGCCGATCATCAAAAAGTTACGACTGCCCACGCGCGTCGCTGCGCCTTCCCCGCTCGCACGGTGCAGCGTCGCGCCCTCCCGAATCAAATTATCATCGCCGATCACCAGACGGCTCGCCTCGCCCTTAAACTTCACATCCTGCGGCTCGCCCCCCAAAGTCGCATGCTCAAACACACGGTTACGCGCCCCCAGAGTCGTATATCGTTTAACCACCGCATGCGCCCCGATCTCGCACCCCTCGCCGATCACGACCTCATCTTCAATCACCGCATACGCCCCCACCCGCGCGCCCGAACCAAGTTCGGCGCGCGGGCTGACCACGGCTGTCGGATGAATTTCCATCAGAGTTTCTTGCGCGCCGGATGGTACATCCCCTCCCCCCCACGCGCAACACGCCGACTCATTAATAATCGCGCCCCCCTCCCCTCATCTTTACCCCGAAAACGAACAGCGCTTTCAGAATTTTAACGCGCCAAACGCCCCCATTAATTGCTAGCAACCTTGCAATGCCTGCTAAGTCCTTTAAATACGCTTCACTTCAATCAACTTTCCTGAAAAACCTGTTGCTATCCCCTACTTAGACGGTTAATCTCCGCCCCACGGAACAACGCCCCCTTATCCGGGCACTCCGGCTTTTCGACATTCTCACGTTAGACACACGACTCCTAAGCCGCCAGCAAACACGATTTACGGCAGCTTAGAAAATTTCAGATGAACGAACTGTCTAGAACAGAGCCAGCACGCTCGGCAACAGCCTTAGCGCAACTTCAGTGATTGGATCAGCGGACGTAGCCCAAGTATGAATAATGCCTTCGGCCTCAACCGCATCATTTGTTGTCACTACGGAAGAAGGCGGGGGCGGTGGAGGGTTTGTCTTCCAAGTTAGAATGATGCCATCGCCCGCAAACGTGGAGATGGAAAGCAAGAGGGTCAAGACGACCGTCGCGAAGAGTTGCCGTAATTTTTTCATGGTTTTCCTGCAAAGGTGAAGTTGCAATCACAGGCTGAGAGACTTGCAGCAACAGGGCTTGCCCCCGCCTCTACAATCATCTGCTTGCGTCGCACACGAGTGGAAATTGCTCTAAATGGGCGATGAGGGAAATCCTCACCAAGCCATTCAAGACGAGTGAGGGCAGCATCTTAGCATTGCATGTACCTTGAACACCCGTTGCAAGTTTGTTGCATTCACGCGGAAAGGCAAGCCTCACATGACTTTAGTGAAAGACCTACGCCAAAAAATAGCAGACCCAGCTGTCCTCCGTGACGAGCGAGCACTGAAGCGTTGCGAACTCGCTAAGCAATTAGAGATGGTGGGTAATTACGATGGAGCACGCGAAGCGATGGGCGAGCTATGGCAGGGCATTGGCAAACGGCCTGTCATAGAGGGTTTTGACCCATACACTACGGCTGAAGTGCTTTTACGGGTTGGAGTAATAACCGGATGGATTGGTAGCGTTAAACAGATTGAGGAAGCACAGGAGAAAGCAAAGGACATCATTAATGAGAGCATGAGAATTTTTGACTCATTGCAGGATGTTGAGAAAGTAGCTGAGGCGCAAAACGAAATCGCTTGCTGTTATTGGCGTGAAGGCGCGCTGGATGAGTCACGAGTGAGAATACAAGATGCACTCGATTTAATTGAGAACGCGGATAGTAGAGTGAGAGCAGTTATATTACTCAGTAAGGCATTAGTTGATATATCAGCCAAAAGGTACAACGACGCTTTGCGCACTTATATAGAAGCTGCGCCTATCTTTGAAAATCGTAGTGAGCATATCCTTAAGGCAAAGTTTCATAGCGGACTTGCCAGCGTATTGAACTACTTCATTAAAGCGGAATATCGCGAGGATTATGTAGATCGTGCCCTCATTGAATATGAGGCGGCTAGTTATCATTTCGAGCGGGTAGGCCACGCGCGTTATCAGGCTTGCGTTGAAAACAATCTAGGTTTTTTGTTCGGCACTATTGGAAAGTTTGCCGAAGCGCATGAGCATCTCGACCGAGCGCAAGCACTGTTTACGAGTCTTAAGGACAAGGTTCATCTGGCGCAGGTGGATGATGCGCGCGCGAAGGTTTTATTGGAGCAGCGGCGCAATGCGGAGGCGGAGAAGTTGGCGCGGATGGCGGTGCGGGTGCTCGAAAGTGGGGGCGAGCAGTCGTTGTATGCGGAGGCATTGATGACGCATGGGATTGCGTTGGCGCGTCTGGCGAAGCCGAAGACTGCGCAGGAGGTGTTGGAAAAGGCGGTGCAGGTCGCGGAGGAGGCGGGTGATTTGGAGAGCGCGGGGCAGGCTGCGCTGACGTTGATTGAAGAGGTGGGTTCGCACCTGTCCGAGTTGGAGGCAGGCCAGATATATGTTCGCGCCGCCAAGTTGCTGGAGAAGTCGCAGAACATGGCGACGCTCAAGCGCTTGTGTGAGTGCGCGCGCCGCGTGTTGTTCCTCACGCACGCGGCAGCCGCGCCGCCCGACTGGAAGGGGTTCTCTTTCAGGGAGGCGGTGCGGCGATATGAGTCGCATTTGATCGAGCGCGCGCTGAAGGAGGCCGACGGGATGGTTTCGCGGGCGGCGCAGATGCTCGGCTTCAAGCATCATCACAGCCTCGTCTCGCTGCTCAAGAACCGGCACAAGCATTTGCTGCACGTGCGCACGCCCATCGTGCCGCGCAAGCGGAGCATCATCCGCCCGGCGGGCATCGACCGCGCGCTCCAACGCCCGCCGGGGAAGGCGGCGCGGCCGGCGTTGATTTTGCTCGTCGAGGACAATCGGGCGGTCGCCGTGGCGGTCAGGGATGCGCTGGAAGAGGAGGGTTGGGCGGTGCGTCACTGCGCCGACGGCGCGAACGCGCATCGTGAGATCGCGAGCGACGCACACTACGACCTGCTCCTGCTGGATAACGAGTTGCCGGGCGCGAGCGGCATCGAGTTGGCGCGCCGCGCACGCAGCCTGCCCCGTCGCCGTCAAACTCCGATCATCATGTTCTCGGCGAGCGACTGCGCGGCCGACGCGCGGCGCGCCGGGGCGGACGCCTTCCTGCGCAAGCCCAAAGACATCGCCCTCTTGGTCGAGACGGTGGCGCGCCTGCTGGCCGAAAAGCCCATCCAACCTTAAAGATTCGGGATGAAGTGGGCATCCCGAAGGCACGGTCGCGTCCGGGCGAGCGACCATGCCGCGAAGCCGCCGCGCGAGTCTCCCGCGCGGCGGCCTTCGTTTTTGCGGCGCGCCAGGCCGTTTAATCCGCGCTCATGGCGCGCTCCGCTCCGTCGCCGTTCCCGCTCCGAAACGTCTCCACTGTCTTGTGTTTACGGGAGTATGCCTTTATCATAGCCCGTCGCCTTGCAGCCCGTCTCGCGCCTCGCGGTCGGTTGCGGCGGGCGATAATCTTGCAGGACGGTCGGGCGTTAAAATGTTCGACGGTTTTCCCAAACTTCAAGCATCCAAAACGGGGCGGGAAATTAACTCTCGGAGGACGAAAGTCTAGTGTTTAGCGATCAATTTCGCCGTAATGAATCGGTGAGAGGCAAATTTAGCGGGGTACGCCGTTCGACGCTGCTCTCGAATTTATCGAATGCGGCGTGGAAGGTGTTTCAATCCGTCAACCGCGCGCTGCCGGAAGGCGAGGCGATTCGCCCGCAATGGGCGCCGGGGCCGCTCCTGAAATCTTACGAGAAGACCGCGCCGCCGCTCGGCTTCCCGCGCGAGACCGACAGCTTGTGCCCGACCTGCGTCAAGGAAGTGCGCGAGGCCGTCGTCAGCGGGCAGACGCCGCTGGAAACGCTGATGCACGAGCATCCGGGTGAAATCAAGGCGCAGATCGTCGAAGAGGACGGCCGCATCCTGATGCGTAAGACGTGCGCCAAGCACGGCGAATTCGTCGACGTGATGGCGACCAGCCCGGAGTTTTTGCAGCGCATCGAGTCGCTCTTTTACGGGCGCGATTTTCGCGCCGCCGAAGACGCGCACGTCCATCGCCACGGCACGTCCGACATCAAGTTCGGGCGCGGTGCGGTCTTGACCGTTGACCTCACGAACCGCTGCAACATGATGTGCAACCCGTGCTTCATGGACGCTAATCAGGTCGGTTACGTCCACGAGCCGACGTTTGAAGACACGAAAGCCATTCTCGACCGCGCCGTCTCCTTCAAACCGAAGCGGCAGGTCATCATACTTTTCTCCGGCGGCGAGCCGACGCTCTCGCCCTATTACCTCGAAGCCGTCTCCTACGCACGGAAGATCGGTTTCTACCGCATCCTCGCCGCCACGAACGGCATCCGCTTCGCCGAGGACATAGAGTTCTGCCGTCAGGCCAAAGAGGCCGGGCAGCACGGCGTCTACCTGCAATTCGACGGCGTGAGCGAAGAGAAGAACAAGCATCGCGGCGTCGGCAACCTCTTCGACGTGAAGCAGAAGGCCATTGAGAATCTGGCCGAGGTCGGCATCAAGGTCACGCTCGTCACGACCATCGTCAACACGATCAATAACGACGCCATCGGCCAGATCGTCGAGTTCGCCGCGAAGAACATCGACAAGATTCAGACCATCGCCTTCCAGCCCGTCTCCTTCACGGGGCGCGACGAAGACGTGCCCGACGACGTGCGCATCCAGCAGCGTTACACGCTCGCCGACATGGCGACCGATCTGGAGAAACAACTCGGCGGCGAGTTGAAGGCGCAGCGCGATTGGTTTCCGCTCTCGTCCTACTCGGCTTTCACCTCCGTGATGGACATGCTGCAAGGCGCGGACGCGCCGTGGGGTTGGTCGAGTTGCAACTGCCACCCGAATTGCGGCGTCTTCACGCTGATGGTCGTCAACCGCCACACGGGCGCGTGGACGCCCCTCTTCAAGTTCTTCAATTACGAGCAGTTCATGCGCGACGTGGCCGTCATCACCGACACGGCGCGCGGCGCGAAGCTCTCGATGGCGCAACTCGGCATGACCATCATGCGCAACTTCGACGCGAAAGCCGCGCCCGAAGGCTTCCCCATCTCGCAGATCATCAACCTCTTCAAGCCGTCTTCGACCAACTCGAACTCCGACCGCAACGACCGCATGAAGACCCAGCACGGATCGCAAGACCCGAACGATGCGTGGCGCGTGCTCTGCGTCGAGGGCATGTGGTTCCAAGACCTGTTCAACTACGATTTCCGCCGCACGGAGATGTGCGTCATCCCCTACGGCACGCAGGAAGGCGAGATCAGTTTCTGCGCCTACAACACGGGCGTCGGCTGGCGGCAGATCATCGAGAACATGCACAAGACCGCCGGCCTCGCCGAGTGGTACGAAGAGAACGGCCGCCACGCCGTCTACGCCAAGGGCAAGGAAGTGCCCGGCATCCCCAAGCGGCACTCGCTCTCGCTGCCCATCGTTCAGGCCATCCTCGCCGAAGATGCAGGCGAGCGACCCGTCAAGGTGTCGCCTTACCTCGTCGAAGAAGAAGAAGACGCGATCGGAGTGCAATAACCGTTTTGTCTCGTGCCCGTCGTCTCGCGCTCCGCGCACGAGACGACGGGCAGGCAAATTTTCACCAACCCCGACTCGCCCTTAGAATTTTCAGTCCGCCTTTTCAGTCGCCTCCAAACAAGGAAGTTTTCATGAGCCGCCGTCTCACACAGGGCTTGCTCTGCCTCGCTCTCTGGACGCTTGGCAACCTTGCGTCAACGCATCGACACACTCACCGGCAAACGTCCGGAAACGCAGGAGAGATAGAAGAAATGTTATCACGCACTCTGGCGCTGTTGATGTGCCTCGCCACGCTCATCTCGGTCGTGTCCGCGCAAGACTCACAGCCGCAGGCCACCCCAGCCGCCCCTCCTGAGACGGCCACGGCCGCCGCATCGCCGAACGCCGCGCCCGCCGAGGGGCAATTAGAATATAAGTTGCTGGCGACCAAGCGCACCTCCACGATGGAGAAAGAGATGAGCGAAGCGGCGGCGGCAGGCTATCGCTTTGTAGATGTCGTCAGCGGCCCCACCTCTTTCGGCGGCGACGAAGCGTTGACGATCATGGCGCGCCCGGTCGCGGGCGATCATAAACAACGCTACCAGTACAAATTGTTGGCGACGAGCAAAACCTCGACGATGCAAAAAGAACTCCAGGAGGCGGGCGACGCCGGGTTTGAACATCGCGGCGAGAGCGTCTTCAAAAAGACTTTCGGCGCCGAGGTGATGGTGATTCTGGAACGCGACATGGAAGCCAAGCCGAGTCTCTGGGAGTACAAACTGCTGGCGACCAAGAAGACTTCGACCATGCAGAAAGAACTACTCGAAGCCGCCGCCGCCGGGTATCAGTTCGTCGGCGTATCGGTGGGCGCGACATTTTTCGGCGGCAGCGAAGTCGTCACGATCATGCGCCGCCCGCGAAAAGAATAAGCGCGCCGGGCGCACCGGCAAGCGCGTTTGACAAGAGCCGCGCGTGCGGACGCGCATGGGAGAAGACTATGGACAGACCCGTCAGTATGCACGAAGCCCGAACCGCACTTAACCGAGACCCCGAATTGAGACAATGGGCTGAGGAGTTTTTAAAGAATAAAGAACGAGCCGCACAGCCGCAGATGTCCAACGAAGAATTAGACAAGCACTGGCTCTACGTCCGACCTGAGCGCATGCACGAGGGAGCCATCGAAGCGGTGTCGGCCTACAGGCGGCAGACTGATGCGGCGGGCGGGATTGAGTGAGAGATTTTACCGGCGAGCCGGGAATCGCAATAACAGTGAATTAGAAGGTCACGAGTGGATTAAGAAAATCCTTCCGGCAGGCGCCTATGCTTGCGACGGACTTTAGTCGGGATAAGTAGGGACGAGCCTTCCATCGCGCCCGGAATGGCTTCCTCCGACCGGATGAATTTCTTATTTCAGACAGCTTGGTTGAATAGTGGGGGAAAGGTGTTTATAATCTCCGCATTGCAACGCGCTTGCATGACACCTGGCCGGGTATTTTGAGGTCGGCTTTGTGCTTGTAGGCTGTTGAGCATGTTGGGAGATGGTGAAATGGTATCACACCTGACTCTGGATCAGGCTTTCGGGGTTCGAGTCCCTGTCTCCCAGTAATCATCCAAAGGCCGGACACGTTGTTGTCCGGCCTTTATAATTTTAGCCGGGGATTTTCACCGCCATCGTCCGCCGTGCGTAACAGACAACGCGCCTCATGCCTTATAATGCGTCGCCCCCGCCAAACCGATAGAAAACTTTGCGTCGTTTCCGGCGCGCCGTCCGCGCCGG
>DASQNL010000113.1:0-24049 GCA_035644995.1 Pyrinomonadaceae bacterium
AAGCTTGTTCAACTGGCTGATTCAAAAGACAGATTTACAGAACGCCTCGCGCGTTCGCTCCGCTCAAGGGTTGAAAGTGCATTGCTATGGCAAACTCGCCGTCGCTTGTCTATTGCTCACTTTCTACTCCTGATTCGCATAGATTAATATTCGCTGACGCCCATCACCCGCGGGCCTGCCGATCTGAGCGCTTTCTCGACCCACATCGAATCATACTTGACGTCGGAAGTGCCGCCGCCGTTTGAATTAAAAGTCGGGGCGAGGAAATCACCGGTGCTGTCGAATTTGGCGACGACGATGGAGCCTAAAGTCACGCCACTTCCGCCGCCGTTGCGGAGCACCTCGCCTTTGCCGAGCACCAGTATCAAACCCTTAAACTCGGCGCTGCCTCTCATATCCAGAGTGCCGGTGACAATCAACAGTCCCGCACCGCCGGCCGGCGGGAGCGCGGCGTCGCCGTCAACGAAAGTCGTTAAACCGTTGGGCGCGCCGGCGCCGAAATCGGACGGGCTGCTGGTGAAGTAGCGGTTAAGGGCCGGGTCGGCATTATAGGTAGCCCCACGCATCATCTCGAGGAAGGCGCGAGCAGAATTTGCCGTTTGCAGGAAAGAGGCCAAATCACCCACGGCTGTTTGCGAGACTTGCTGCGCTCCGGTTACTTGTCCGCCGACGGGAATGATGCCAAGGGTGCGCGAATAGTCGCTTCCGTTTGTCACGGCGAAGGCCGGCAGGTTGACCCCGCCCGATTGATCATTGCCGGTGTACGTGTACTGCGAACTGCTGCCGATCTGAATATCGGCAGAAATGCCGGAGTCCGCGCCACGCATGGTAATCGTCGAGTTCGGCTTAAAGTCGAACGCGAAGCGGCTGACGAGCATCTGCATCTTCTTCGTCGCGCCGCGTGGCCCGTAGCCCGTCACCTTGACAACTACACGGTATGGTTCGGGAGCAGTGACGGTAACGGGAATCGGCGTGACGGCGGAGGGGGAGACGGTGAAGGATGAAGCTGTTCGGCTATAGACGACCCCTCCAATGTTATTCACTTGAGTCTGAAAAAGAAGTTTCAGCGGGTTGGATGTGCTGGGGCTGGCAATATCTCCGACGAGCATGCAGTTGACTACAAAGGTCGTAGCGTAGGGCAGAGTTTGTGTGATGGTCAGGACGAAAGGCTCGTTAACCGCCAGCACGGTTCCGTTGTGTCCTGAGATGGCGAAACTGCCGAGAGTCGTGTTGCCCGTGCCGTTAATCGCAGCCGCCCCGGTGACCGGCGCCGGGGCCGTATACGTCAGGGTTGCCCTATTAGCTCCGTTGCCGAAATCTATGATGTTCTTGGTCGCCCTCGTGGAATTGGGGAACAAGCCCGACACCGTGTATTCCACTCTACTGTGGTTATCAGGGTCAGTCACGTTCGCCGTGTAAGCCATGCCCGAAAATACGGAGTAGGTTGCCGGGTTAGTGAGGATCACACGAGAGCCATTAAAGGTGTTGCTGTAAGCAAGCCACTTCGAGAGGGTCGGTATCGAGACGGCCTGTGTATAGGTAATTTTGTCGGTCGCGTTGCCCACCGGCGTGAGAGGCCCGACATGCCCCCTGAGCACGGCTAACGATTCCTGCATCCCGGCCTCGGCCGCGTAATACGATTGCACCTCGGCCGTGGAATCAAAGGTGCCTGACGCCGCAAGCGACGTTGTCATAATCAGTGCGCCGCCCGCCACCAGCAGCAGCACAGAGATGAGCAGCACAGTGATCAGCGCAGCCCCGCGCTCGTTTGAAAGGTTACGCCCGCTCTGCCGTGTCCCGATAGGTCTTGCTGAAATAGTTCGCATCTTATTAATCTCCATCAACAAATGATGAATTAATCGAATCTGTCAGTAGTTAGGCAGATCGGAGTTTCGTAACATCACGTCAGAGACGAGTTGCACTTGTGACGCCGGCTGATAGCCGGGGCTGCCGGGAGTCCCGCGCGGCGGCAGTTCTACGCAAACGACGATCACCAGATATTTGGCCTTCGTCTTATCGATCACTTCATTTGCACTGGCAGCTATCAGGCAGTTGCCGCTGGTGTAATCAACCTTGTCCGCGAAGTAGTAGATGCGCAGCGCATCGACGCGATTGGCAAGCACGGTCGTTCTCGCTCCGGTGTTGACATCGACACGTTCGACGTAGCTCTGGCCTCCGCCCGAAAACAATGTGAATTTCACGTCCTCGTTGCTGTCGCTCACTAAGCCGCTGGTCGTCTCTCCGTCGAGCGCATTGAGATTGGCGCGAAAGCGAATCGTCGAGGCGCCCGATTCCGCAGCGACGATGCCGTTGGTGGAGAGGCCGAAGCCCGCGTTGGCAATCTCGCGCGTCATAATGTTAAGCGCGCGCTGCGCGTCGGAGAGCGCGGAGGTTTTTTGATTCTCCCTGGCGCGGACATTAAAAGAACTCACCAGCAGCGTCATGGCTAATCCCGATAAGATGAGCGTGATGAACATTCCGATCATCAGCTCCATGATCGAAAAGCCGGCTTCGGCAGAGAATCCTTCCGACGCTTCGTGTTTCGTTTTGATAGCTTTCATGTGAGTCATTCCCGGCACTTGAGGGGTTATTTAAAGTATCAGTCTCAAGGGTAATACGTTCCGGTTCCCGTCTGGCTGCGCTCCGCCACTATGACCACCGAACCGCGCATCCAGCTACCCTGCCCCCCTCTGGGAGTTACCTGTAAGGTGATCTTCTTCAAAGACGAAGTTCCGCTCACGTTCGTCACGATACCGTAGATTTTTCCGTCCAGGACGATGTCCGGTTCGGGCTGCGCCGGAGTCTCGATCTGAGCGACGGGAGTTTTGCGCAAACGCTCCATCTGCTGCTGTGCGACGGCCAAGGCCAGCGCGCGCTCATTCGCGCCGCTGTTATAATTGTTCGCATAGAGGAAAAGGGAGGCTGCGCCGAGCATCGCAATCATCAGGATGACGAGTGCGATGGATGTTTCGATGAGGGTAAAGCCGCTCTCGCCTGCTTTCCCTGCCTTGACAGACTGCAGGCCGCCCCGCTTCGGGTATCTCGCTTTCATACGACACGTAGCTCCGTCTTAATTGGTTACCTTGACCTGCACGCTCGTGGAGCTACAGGGATTGGTGAAGGTGATGGGAAAAAGTCCGCGTGCTTTTGTAATTGACGAGATGGTGAATGAGACTGTGCCGCCGGAAGAACTGGGCACGGCTCGCGTCGCAGGCGTGACGGACAGGTTGCTATTCGGGGTGGCGGTGATCGTGCCGGAAGTGTTAACGGTGATGTTGACTGTAGCCGTGGTGCCGCCGCTTCTCCTGATCGTAACAAGCCCGACGTCGGGGAAGATTGTTCCACCTCCGGCGCAGGTGCCCACTGGTGGGGTAAAGCCGCCACCGCCGCCGCCGGCACCGCCGGAGCCGCACGGGCTGAGATTAATAGGAGGTTTGGTACCCTTGATCGTAGCGGTGTTGACGACATCGCTGTTGGCATTGATGTTCGTGTAGCTGATGTTGGCCGGGGTGAAAACGGCGGTGTTAATGGTGACATCGCCGGAACCCATCACTTGTACCGTAGACCTTTCGCTATTGTTGTTTTGCAGGCGAAACAACATGGTGCATTCGGTAGTGCGTCCGCGGAAGTCGAAGTCGGCCCAGGGAACGAGTAGTCCGTCCGGACTCACGGCCTCATTGTCACTGTTGGTCGTAATCGCGACGTTATTAGCATCGGTAAAAACAACGTCCTTCTCAAGTGTGAACCTGCGCGTGTAAGGATTCCCATTGCCGTTGAAGTCCATGAAAACGTCGTAGGTGCCGGGGCCTGTAATGTCCACGGTCGCGCTGCCATGACGGCGGATAGCATCAAGGCGCGCTTTCTCCACGTAGGTGGCAAAGATTTGCGCCGAATTTTGAAGTTGGAAAGCGGCGCGCGACCTGTTGATCCTGATGACGGCGAACGTCGAGACGACCGAGATCAGCGCCACCATTATCAAGAGTTCCAGGACGCTAAAGCCACCCTCCCGTTCCGGTCTGTGCGGTTCTGGTTTACACATGAAAGTTCTTGCTATTTGCGTCTAAGGCTCGACGGCTGGGAAAGGAATACCACGCATATCGGGGCTGGTTGCCACCCTGCGGCCAGAGGTGCCGCCGCGATTGGTAAATGAGCGAATCAGAGAGACCCCGTGTTATCTACCGGGGAATCTACGCAAGAACAGTAACAAGATTCATGTCTATCCCGCATGGGAAAGCACTCCCTTTCTTAAAGGAAATACCTCCTATCTATCGCTGCACCTGTGGGGTCGGAAGTTCCCGGTCGCGGGTAGTACAAAAGTACCAGTCGAACTATCTAAGGACAGGCGGATTACCTTCTGCCGAACACATTCTGTTCAGCGCGGAGAGGTGGCTGGAGGCTTGGATTTAAGCGCACCGGCAAGAGGCCGGACTTACTATCGCATTTCATGCGGTTGGCTTATTGAGGCCGTATTCGAGCGAATACATGACCAGTTCGAGACGGTTACCAACCTCAAGCTTACTATAGATCGACGTGAGGTGATTGCGCAGAGTGTATTCGCTGATCCCCATTTGATCAGCGATCTGCTTATTTGTCGAACGCTTCCGGTTGATGATGACATTGATGATTTCACGTTCCCGCGCCGTGAGGGTGGCGATCCTGGCTGCGTCGGGTGAGGCTTCGTCATTCCTGGCGTTGAGAAGTTTACTGAAGACCCTCCCCGTCGCTCGCCGGTCGAGCCAGATTTCCCCTCCGGCGACATTCCTGATCGCCTTGAGGATGATCTCTGCCGACTCTTCCTTGTGGAGGATGCCGCGTGCGCCTGAGAGCATCGCCCGGTCGTGGGTTTCGGTATCACGCACTCCGGTCAGGATGAGCACATACGCTTGCACCGCCTTGAGCAAGTCGGGTAATGAGTCGAGACTATTGACGCCACCGAGATCAATATCGAGGAGGATGACATCGGGCTGCTCTCTTTGAGCGACTACCAAAGCTTCGGACATTTCGGCGGCCACCCCGACGACCTCCATTCCCGGCTTTTCACTTTCGATCAGCTTAGTCAATCCCCAGAGAAGGCTTTGATGATCATCCACGAGCAGGATGCGTATTGGATTCTGTGCAGGTTGCGTCATACAAGCATTCTTCTACAGGGGAATTACTACAGAAACAATCGTGCGCCCATCTCTCACATCAACCGCGACCCGCCCGCCCAGGGCTTCAGTTCGCTCCTTGATCGAGCGCGGAGTGAAAGAGTTGTGACGTTCTGCCTGTGGGTTGTAGTTCTCGATGTCCAGGATCAGTTCGCCATCAAGCGCCGCCAGGCTGATCGCGGCTTGTGTAGAGGTCGTGTGCCGCTTGATATTGCTCAATCCCTCGCGCACCAACTGGAAAACTTCCGCGGCCAAACGATCATTCATATTTACTTCGGTCGCCACATCGACGGCGACTTGAATACTGTAAAACTCACCGAATTTTTGTGCCTCCCTCTGGAGCGATGAAGACAGCATATTGCTTTGATCGGCGGAATCCCGATCTTGCAGCCCTCCCACATACCGGCGCAGGTCTTTGATGACACCGTTTGTCTTATCGGCCAGTTCTTCGAGATCGCTGTAGAGCGGCTCATCGGGCGTCACCTTTCTGCGTAAAGCGTCGAGGCCGAGTTTGAGACCGATATATGGCTGGATCGCGCTGTCGTGTATATCGCGCGAAAGCCTGTGCCGCTCATGCTCGGACGCCTCCGAGGCGAGCCGATCAACAAGGCTGATGTTTTCAATCATGGGCGTGACGTGCTCTACCAGTTGCCGTAAAAAATCTACGTCCGAATAGGTGAAGCGCCCATCTTTCGACGTGAGATAGAGTCGCCCTCTGAGCGTCCCCTGTCGATAAAGCGGGATGTTGATAAAGCAACGGGCGTCGAGCAGGTCTGCGACCCCGGGGCACGCCTCCCCCATATCTTTCGCGCGCTCGCCGGAAGGTAAATTGTAGAGCGCGCACGAAGGCTTATTAAACCACCAGCCATCCAAACGACTATCGTAGGTCACGGCGCATTCCGGAGGCCAAGCCATGAGGAGCGACTCCATTTCCGGGTCGAGCGCTTCGGCACGGTTAGCCCGTTCGGGATGGCGGCGGTCAGCCCGCCTGAGAATGTATTCATCAGATTCCGAATCGGCCATGACAAGCAGGCAGGTGTCGGCATCATAAAAGGTACGGAGTTGCGTCATGATCGAGCCTATCGTTTGGTCAACTCCGAAGCGCGGATTCGAGAGCCTGTTCACGTCTTTAAGGAGACCGAGCCGACGCTTGTGCGTGACCTCGGAACCGCCCCAGTAAGCCATCAGGTATCCAAGGGTGATCAGATAGATGGCACGCAGAAAAAAGCGATTTGGCTGAATCTCCGAGTGCGTTGTCAGATAGCCGACGGTAACAAAGAGAATGGCCGAGACGACGGTTACGCTCAAACCCGCATGGTATCCCGAACGAAAGGAAGCCACCAGAATAACGAAGAAGAAAAAGAAGAAGAAGACGCTGTTGGTGCCGCTGCTGAGAGAGATCAAGACGACGTACCAGCCGACATCTATCCAGTGCAGAGGAACGCGGTGCAACACCGAGGGACGTTTGACGTAGAGAAAATAGATGCCGCCGCTGTAGATACTATATAAGACCAGTGCGCCGTAGGTGATGCCGACGAGTCTGTCCGGTTCTGAAGGATCAACATAGATGATGGTCAAAGCCGACAGGGCAAGGATCAGCCGCATGAGGCTGACCAGGCGGTCGTCCACGGACTCAACAGTTTGCCGGTCAATCATCATGGGCGGCAGCTTCTCTGATTTATTCTGAAGCATAGAGTGTGAGGAGAACCTCAGTCGGAGCACGGGGCAAGCCGCTACAGCCTCTAAACTTTCCAACCGCCAAGCATATTATGTCCTACACAATCGAACCACAGCAAACAATTAACCGGATGGCGGCGGCACCTCGCTCTCCAGCGCGGAAGGAAGAGGGAAAGGAGAAGCGCGCTGCCGCGAAGTCGAAGGCCGCGGAGAGCCGCCCTCAAAGTTAAAACGCGGGGCGGGTCGAGTTGTTATCTCGACCCGCCCCGCTTCATTGCTTATCAGATCATTCGATCCGTTTAGCGACATTCGGCTGTGACTTTAGTGACCTGTGCGGTCACTTCGCCGTTCGCGTTGACGGTGACGTGCATCGTCGTCTTCACGAACATGTCCGGGAGCCTGCCCTTGCCGACGAGCAGGAACTTGGTGGTCGTGGTGTACTCGGTCTGGCCGCCCGTCGTGTCGGGGTCGTTGATGCTGTCGTGATTCGTCGCGCCCGACACGTACTCGCTGCCCGACGATGCGCCGACGCCCTTGACGCTCGCCGTGTTGATTTGCAGGACTATGTGACGCCCGCTTCTGGCGTCGGTCGTGACGTGCGCCATCAGGTGCATCTTGCCGGAGATGTTGACGGTCTCGTTGTCGCACGAGACGGCTGTGTCGGCGAAGGGGAACGAGGCGTTCGAGGTCACGGTCGTAGCCTGCGCGCGGGCGGCGCTCTGCGCGCCGACGAAGATCAAAGCCGCGAGGGAGAGCGCAAACAGCGACCACATTTTCTTTCCATTCATTATGTATTCTGCTCCTTTTATTTTAACTGAAGGGGTTTGGTATAAGTGCCGACTTCCGCACAAAGCGGCTGCTGATGCAGGGGCGCGCGTGCGAATCGCCCTGCGGCGACTCGCACGCGCACCGTCTTTTACTTGATGGCGATGTCGCCGTTTGAAGTGACCGTCGTTGCCACCGCGTTGAGCGCCCCGCCCGGAATGTTGTCGTAGATAACCACGCCGTCGGACTTCCGCCAAATGCGTATGCGGAATTTGTCCGTGCCGCCGCCGCCCGTCAACTGCCCGTCAACCGCCGCGATGAGGAACTCGTGACCGCTCACGTTGTTGACCGTGCCTGAGCCTCTGAGCCAGACGTAAGGCTTGGTGACGACCAGCCACTGGTAGCCAGCCGAGACGAAGCTGAGGTTGGCGGCGGGCAGGTTGAACACGGCCTGCCCGGTCGGCGCTGTTGCCGTGGCCGACGGGTACGCGGCGTTGAAGCCCGTGGTCGCCGTGCCGGTCAGCGCCGGGTTGGCCGGATACCAGCCCGCGAGAGAGTTGTAGAGCGGACTCTTCGTGGTGGTCGAGACAGAGCCGCCTGTGCTCGACGAATCGTAGACCGCGATGAGCGCGCTCGCTCCCGTCACTCCACCCACTGTCGTCGCCACGCCCGTCACGCCGAAGTTGTCCGAGACGGTGAGTTTCACCGTATAGACGCCCGTGGCGGGGAAGGTGTAGGTGGCGTTGATCGCGCCGGTAGCTTCGTTCACGGTCGCGGCCTGCGTGATGGTCTGCGTGCCGCTGGTGAACGTCCATGTGGCGGTGTGCGTACCGGGGTTGTCTATGAACGCGCCCGTGAAGCTGACCGTCGAGCCTTTGAGGTAGAGCGCGCCGCCGGCAGGCGCGTTGATGGTTACGGACGGCGCGGCGTTGATGACGAACGTGCCGGCCGCGTTGGGAGCGGCGTAGTTGGCATTCGCAAGCGTGGCCGTCGCCGTGTATGTGCCCGCCGCTGTCGGCGATGTCGTTGAGTTGTAGCTGAGCGTCACGCCGGTATAGTTGATGGTCACACCGGACAGGCCGCTCGGATCGGTCGCGGCGGTCGCGCTCTTGGCCGTACCGTCGTAGAGATAGTACAGATTGGAGAGCGTGATGGTCGCCGCCGCCTTCGCGATCTGGAACGAACGCGCGACATCGAGCGCAGCCGTGTAGTTGGTATTGCCGCCCTGTGAAGCCGTCACAGTGCAGTTGCCCGCGCCGGTGATCGTGATGGTGCTGCCGTTCGTGCCGCTCGCGGTGCAGTTACCGGCGGCGTTGAAGGTGACGGGATTGCCGGACGCGCCGCCCGTCGCGCTGACGTTGAACGGTGCGTCGCCGTAGGTCTTGTTAGCGAGCGCGCCGAACGCGATGGCCTGACTCGCTTGAGCCACGTTGATGCTCACGTCCTTCGACACACCATTGTAGTTGGCCGTGTCGCCGGGAGTGAACTCCGCGCGCAGCGTTTGGCTGTCGCCCGCATTGAGCACCGTGCCGGAGACCGGAGTGTAAGCGAAACTGCCGGAGACGGAGGCCGTGGCGTTGAGCTGCGACGCACCGAGCGCCGTGCCATAGACGATGTCCGCCGGGTTGCTCCACTCAACCGTCGGTGTGGCCTTGCCGACCTCCAGCGTGCCGGTCGCGTTGTCGGCCTGATAGTTTTGATTGTTCAGCGATGCGAGCACCGGATAGCTGCCCGCGCCGGTCGGAGCCGTCGTCGAGCCGTCGTAGGTGATGGTGACGCCGCCGAGATTGTTCGGGTTGGTCGTCGCGGTGGCGACGCGCGGTGCGCCGTTGTAGGTCTGGAGCAGGTCGCCGAGAGCGATGGTGGCCGTCGCCTTCGTGATGGTGATGCTCTTGCTGTCGCTGCCGCCCTCGTGGTTGGCGTCGCCCTGATAGGTGGCCGTCGCCGTGCAGCCGTCGGCAGTGGTGACGTTGGTGCAGTCGCCGCTGTAGACAACCGTTACCGGCGCGTTGAGGCCGCCCGCACCGTTGGCCTGCGCCGTCGCGGTGTAAGCCGAACCGCGATAAACGTAGGGCGCATCTTCAAAGGTCACAACGGTCGTGGAGGCGGCCTTTGAAATCTGGAACTCTTCCGAGTCGCTGCTGGCGTTGTGGTCTGCGCCGCCGCCGAAGGAGGCCGACGCGGTGTAATCGCCCGCATCGGTCGGGGCGGTCGTGGAAGGCCCGTAGGTCGTTCCGTTTCGCCCGCTGTAGGTCACGGGTAAGCTCTGGTTGAGGCCGCCCGCGCCGGTCACAACGGCGTTGCCGCCGTGCGTGTTGCCGTCGTAGGTCGCGTTGCCGACCGTCACGGTCGTCGTCGAGCCGGCTTTGTTGATCGTGAAACTCTGCGACGCGTCCGCTGCCGCATTGTAGTTGGCGTTACCCGCTTGCGTGGCGGTGATGTTGCAAGCGCCCGCGCCGGTGATGTGGACAGTCGAGCCGGAGATGGTGCATTTGCCGCTGGCGGTTAAGGTGACGGTGAGACCCGAAGAGGCCGACGCGTTGACAGTGAAGTCGTCGTCGCCGTAAGTCTTCGTCTCCAACGCACCGAAGGTGATGGTTTGGTTCGCTTTCGACACCGTGAGCGTGCCGTTGACGAAGGAGAACGTGTAGTTGGCCGCGCCGAGAGTACCGGCGGCTGCCGTGATGGTGTAGCTGCCGGGCGCGCTCGTGCTGTCAGCCGTTGTCGTGATGGCAGGTTGACCCGTCGTTGAGTTAGCTTGCGTGTCCGTACCCGCAAAGCCCGTCATGGTGTATGTGAACGTCGGGTTGGCGTCGCCGTAGGCGCGCGACCCGTTATCGGCCTTGACCGTCAGAGACGACTTCGTAACGTTGATGGAGACATCTTTCGACGCCGTGTTGTAATTGATCGAATCCGTGGGCGTGAAGTCCGCGCGCAACGTCTGGTTGTTGCCCGCGCCGAGCACCGTGCCGGAGGCCGGGGTGTAAACGAAGCTGCCGGGGACGGACGCCGTCGCATTGAGTTGCGACGCGCCGAGCGGCGTGCCGTAAGTGATGTTCGCGGGATTGCTCCACGTGAGCGTCGGCGTCGCCTTGTTCACGGTCAGACTGTTCGAGCCGGAGCTTCCGGCGTGGCTGCCGTCGGGGGAGAAGGACGCGCCGACGCCGTTCGGGTAGCTGCCCGCGTTGATGCCGGAGAGGCTCGCGTTCGTGAGCGTTGCCACGCCGTTCGAGTTGGTCGTGGCGCTGCCCACACCGGCGCCGTTGAGCGTGAAGGTGATGAGCTTCCCGCTGAGCGGTGAGCCGCCGGAGTTGAGCGTGGCCGTGAGCGGAGTCGTGCCGCCGTAAGTCCCGCTCGCGGAGCTGACCGTCGTCGTCGTGGCGGGGAGCGCCCCGTTCTGGAAGCAGGCCGTCACGTCGCCCAGCGTCGGGGTAGCGCCGCTATTGGTCGTGCTCAGGTAGGCTTTGTATTTCAGGTAGCGCCTGCCGTTGAACTGCGAGAGCGACGCGCCGCTCGCCGTGAAGTAGGTGCTGGCCGTGCCGTCCGGCCCGACGAAGCTGAAGGGGCCGGTGGCGCTGTTGCTGGCCGCCGCCTGGAACCTGACCGTCGTGCCCGCAGGCGTGTTGGCCGTCCACGAGAGCGTCGTCCAGTTGGGCGAGACGCCGGACGCGGGGTTGCTGTCCTTTGTCGAGGAGGTCAGGTCGCCGGAGGCCGTGTAGCCAGCCGACATGTAGGTCTTGAAGGCGAGGTCGGTGCTCTGCGCCGACCATGCGCCGCCGCTGTTGGTCGTGGTGAGTTGGGCGCCGTTGGCGTACTGGTTGTTGGTGCTGCGGAGCCAGGCATAGGTGCCGGTGCGGGTCGTCGTCAGACGAGACACGATGGCGTAGGTCGTGCCCGCCGTCAGTGACGCAGGGTTGCTGAACATCGCCGCGTAGTACTGGCTCGTACCTGAGCTGAAGCCGGGAACCGTGGCCGTGGCAAGGACGGTGGTCGTGGGAACGCCGCCGCTCACCGTCCTGACCTCAAACGTAAGGTCAGGGTTCACGCCGGAGCAGCTGCTACAGAACATGCCGGCGTCCACCTGCATGAGCCTGCCCGAAGTTCCGGGGATGAACGTCTGCGCCTGCCACGTCGTGGTGGTGATGGCGTTCCCGCTGGTGCTCGTGTTCGTCATCTGCTGGTCGAGGGAGGCTCCGCCCGCCGCAAGTTTCACATCGCCCGGAGTAGTGGATGTGTCAACATTCGTTTTTACGCCGGCGTCGAAATCGGCCTGGGTCGTATCCGTCAGGCAGCCGGAGGCCGGCGCGGGCGTCAGCGCAAAGTTCTGCGTGGTCGTGTTGTCGCTCGTCACGGTCGCGACGGCCGACGGGCTGTTGTTGTAGCCGGGCGCCGACGCCGTCACGTTGTAGGTACCCGGTTCGATCTCGCCGAACACGTAGAAGCCGTTTGCGTTCGTGGTGGTCGTGTTCGACCCGGCGGTGACGGTCGCGCCGCTGACGGGGCCGCCCGTCGCCGAATCCGTCACGGCGCCCTGGAGGGTACCGGGGTTGACGGGGGCATTGAGGGAAATCTCCCACATGCCGCGGCCGTGCGTGGCGATGCGCAGGATGCGGTGGTTGTCTTGAATCGCCATGTCGAAGACGGCCACGCGCGCCAGTCCGTTGCTGAACGGCACCCAGTTCGCGCCGGCGTCCGTGCTGCGATAGACGCCGATGTCCGTGCCCGCGTAGAGCATGTTCGGGTTGGACGGGTCGATGACGAAAGCATTGACCGGGATGTCGGGGATGTTGTTGCCGAGCCCCGTCCAGGTGGGCGAGGCGGCGTTCAGGTTCGTGGTCTTGTAGATGTGCGGCGTCGAGTTGCCGAAGAAGCCGGAGAGCGTGACGTAGGCCGTGTTCGTGTTGGTCGGGTCGATGACGGCGCGCGAGACGTAGCGGGCGGGGATCGTGCCCGTCACGTCCGTCAGCGTCGTCGAGCCGTTCATCGTGCGGAAGACTTTGCCGTTCTCCAGACCGACGATGCGCACCGCGTCGTTCTGGCGCGAGATGCCGATGGCCGAGACGGCGACGCCGGAGGCGAGCACCTGGCTGACGGCCGTCATGGTCGAGCCGCTGTTGATCGAGCGGTAGAGCTTGTCCGTGCCGAAGTAGAGCGTGTTAGGCGTGCCCGGCCCCAGCGCCATCGGCGCGTAGAAGAGGACGGCCGAGTCGTTGCAGGTCAGGCCGTTGGCCGTGCCTCCGCAGCCGAGAAACGTCCAGTTCTCGAAGGCGGTCGGGCTGGTCGTCGTCGCGAAGCCGACGATGTTGCCCTGGCCGACCGCGTTCCAGTAGGTGTGGTACTGACGAACGCTCGTCGTGCCCGTCGCGCTCTGGTCGATGAGGGCGAAGCCGCCGTCGCCGTAGTCGGTGCGCGTCCAGGTGCCGTCGGTGCGGACGCGCTGCGTGCCGTTGTCCTGCGTGCCGCCGATGGAGAAATTCTTGTCGGTGGGGTGGACGGCGACCGATTGGAACTGCGTGGCGTTGAAGCCTGTGTTGTTGAGGCTCGTCCAAGAGGCCGCGCCGTCGGTCGACTTCCAGACGCCGCCGTCGTTGCCCGTCCAGATGACGCTGCTGTTGGTCGGATCGAACTCGACGGCCTGCGAGTCGGCGTGCAGGCCCGTCTGCGCGCGGACGAAGGATGCCGTCGAGAGCGCGTTGGTGGACTTCTTGATGATGGCCGGGGCGCCCGACTCGCCGGCGTTGCCGCCGATGAAGAGGATATTGGCGTTGTTCGGGTCAACGGCAATCGGCATGTCGTAGAAGCACTGGCTACCGCAGAAGCCGGTGGCGCTCGACAGCGCCGCCGACCAGTTCAGGCCGCCGTCGGTCGAACGCTTGACCGTGCCGTTCGCGTCGGTGCTGGCGACGTAAACGGTGACGGCATTGCCGACCTTGTTAATCGTCAGCTCGCCGCGCGCCGTGGCGGAGGTCGTGCCGATGGAGAGCGTCTGCGTAAAGGTCGGGTTGGCGGCCAGCGCGTTGGTCGAGCGATAAACACCGCCGTCGCCCGCCGTGCTGAAGCCGACGATGGTTGCGAGCAGGACGTTCGGGTTGCCCGGCTCGAATTCGAGGTCGGTGGCGCTGCGGTTGCCGGAGTTGGCCGTGTTGGTCGCGAGCTTCTGGAACGTGGCGTTCGAGGAGGTCGCGTTCGTCGAGCGATAGACGCCGCGGCTGGAGTTCTGCGTCGGGTGCGCCGAGCCGCCGATGCCGCCGATGCCGGAGTTGTTGACGGCGAGGAAGATGATGTCGGGGTTCGTCGGGTGGACGAGCACCTTGGAGATCGAGCGGCCGGTGAGCACGTCGTTGCCGGTGCCGGTCTCCAGGTTGAACGGCCCCGTCAGGACGGGGTTCGGGCTGTCGGCGTTGTCCACGCGATAGACGCCCACGCCGAAGAAAGTGTCGCCGCTGTAGTTGCCTTCGCCCGTGCCGACGTAGATGGTCGAGGGCTGCGAGGGCGAGACGGCGATTGAGCCGATGGCTAAGGACTGCGCGTTGTCGAAGATGGGCGTCCAGTTTGCGCCGCCGTCGAGAGTGCGATAGACGCCGCCCTGCGCCGCGCCGACGTATACGATGTCGGAGTTGACCGGGTGGATCGCGATGGACGTGACGCGCCCGCTGACGGCGTGCGTCACGCCGGAAGTCTGCCCGTTCGGGATCGGGGCAGGGCCGATGGTCAGCCACGACGAGTTGCTGAGGCTCAGTGCGCTCATCGCCCCGTTGAAGTCGCCGGGAGCGGCCGACGCCTCTTGAGACGTGCCGGTCGAGGCCGCCGACCAGGTCTCGTTGGTGATGGTGTTCTTATCGGGCTTCCCCGTCTGCTGCTCCATCTGGCGGATGGCACGGCCGCGCGCGCTTGGGTCGAAGGGGCGGCCACGCTCGATGCCGCGGAGCCGGTCGACGTGCTCCTGGCGGCGGCGCAGGTAGTCCTCTTTGTTGATCTTGCCGATCATGAAGCGCGGGATGTCTGCGTCATCCTCCTCACCATCATCTGGCCGCCCGTTCTCTTTGAACTGCGTCTGCGCAGACGCGCCGGAGGTCGAACCCGTGGCGACTACCGTGTAGATGGTTCCGTCGCCCTGTGAGGCCGGGGCAGCGCCGGACGAGGCCGAGGCCGCCTTGTCGGCAACGCCGCCATTTTTGCCGGCTGCGGCCGACTTAGCCGCGACGCCGCCTTTTTTGCCGGCTGCGACCGGCTTATCCGCACCGCCGCCCTTCTGGCTGGCCGAGACCGAGGCAGCCTTCGCGGCGGCGCTCGTATGCTCCTCGCCTCCGGGCATGATGGCCGTCAGGACGAACGTGCCTTTCTCATCGGCGGTCGCTTCCAGCATCCCTTCCTCGCCCTCGACCGCACCGGCACGGACGGCGACGCGGATGGTCTCGCCCGGCGTCCAGTTAGCGCCCGTGAAGGTGATCGTTTCGCCGGGTTCGTAGCTGCTCTTGTCGGTGGTAATGACGGGGACTTCTTCGGCCGGGGTCAGAGGCGCGCCCAGCGCGGACTGTTTAAATGTCGCGGACGCCGGCGGGGTCGTGCCAAAAAGATTCTCGATTAGTTTAGCGGAGGACGGCAGCGAGAAGGCCGTGGCCGTGACGACAGCCACCATGATAAAGAGCGCGAACATGCGGCCGGCTCTCTTCGTCGAACGCACGATGCCGATAAGATTTTGAACAGATTTTGTGACGGGATGCAGATTCTTCACGGGGAGTTTTCCTTTCCTGTAATGGGACAGGGTTAAATTTGATTCGGTTGAGATTTAAAGGTAATAGCCAAAATTCAAGCGTTGGGGGTTTTTGCAGCGTAACGGATAAACTGATGCTTCGAGCAGACTGTCAGTCAGACCGCAACCGCCCGCGAGCGGCTGCATCAACTGAGATTCAGACGAAACGATGATGTGTGATGGAGACGATCAGGCGGTAACTTTCGTCCGCTTGCGGCTCAAGGCGGATGACCGTGCCGTGCAGCGCGACCGTGGCGTCGTGAATCTCCGTTACGACGAAGAGTTCGCCACCGATTTCGACACCCTGCGCCAGCGCCAACGAGAACTCGCCCGCGCTGAAATTGTCGAGCACCGTCCGCGCGTGGAACGGTTCGCCCACGGCATTGACGCCGCGCACCAACGCCGGGAAGAGTCCGTAAATGCACGGTTCATCCGGTCGCGCCGTTGCGGCGTCGCTCTCACCCTGCGGCGGCGTGTAATTTGTCTGGTTGGTTTCTGCCAAGTGTCCGCTCATCAGCCGCTCCTTCTCATCTTCCAGAAGGCAAGAAGATACACGTCCGGCGGCCGACGACGCATCTGACGTTTATCCATTTCTGCGCAGACAAACTTCCCTATTTTCGGAGCGTCGGGAGGTACATTTGTCCCGTTGGGATGGACGCGTGGTGCGAAGCGGGACGTTTCGGGCGAGATTAGCGCAAGAGTGGCACGGCAAATGGAAGTGCGACCGCGCGGCGCAAAAAAGGTTGGAGTCGCGCAGGTGGCTTAGGCGGAAGGCTTGACCAGGCCGTGCTTGTAGGCGTAGACGAGCAGCGCGAGCCGGCCGCCTTTGATGTCGAGTTTGTCGTAAATCCGCGTCAGGTTATTACGCACGGTGGACTCGGCCATGTTCATCTGCTCGGCGATCTGCTTGTTGTCGAGACCTTTGCCGATATAGGCGATGAGCGCGCTTTCGGTGGGAGTCAGTTCCGCGATTCTGGCAGCTTCCGGGTCAACCGGCTCGACCGCCGGCCTCTTCCTGTCCAGCAGCCTTCGGGCTGCGCCGGGTTCCAGCCAGTACTCGCCCGTGCGGTGAACCTTCTCGATGGCATTGAGCAGTTCCGCGACCCCGTGCTCTTTGAGCACGACGCCCTTCGCCCCCAACTCCATCGCCCGGTCGCGCTTCTCGGCGTCGCGCATCCCCGTCAGGATGATGACGCTCGCGCGGGCGGCGGCGTGGAGCAGTTCGGGCAGCAGATCGAGGCCGCTCACTTCTCCCAGATCGAGATCGAGCACGATCACGTCCGGTTGCTCGCGCGCCGCCACTTCGAGCGCGAGCGCGCGGGTGCCCGCGTCGCCAACGACGGTCGTTCCGGGTCGGCTCTCGATAAATTCACGCAGGCCGTCGCGGATGATCTGATGATCGTCCACGATCATCACGCGGATGGGTTGGCTGTGCGAGTCGGACATCGCTAATAACCCTTCTTCTGTGGGAACGGGATGTTAGAGCAGGATGTTAAAGCGGAATTTCAATCGTCACCACGGTATGACCTGCGCCGTCGTTTTCGGCGCGGGCGCGTCCGCCCAGTCCCTCCGCGCGCTCAGTGATCGATCTGGGCGTGAAGGTCGCCGGGCTTTCTCTGTCCACCAACGTGCCGTCGTTCTCGATACGCAGACGGCACACCGAGTCGCCGCACTCAAGGCTGACGGTGCTGCTGGCGGCATCCGTATGTTTCCTGACGTTACTGAGTCCCTCATGCACGAACCGGATCAACTCGGCGGCGAGTTGTTCGTTGACTCTCAACTTCCCCTCGATATTAACCGTCACGGCGATGTCGTAGCTTTCGCTGAACTGCGCCGCGAAGCGTCGCACCGCAGACACTAAACCGTCCGCCAACTCGCCGCCGTCCTTCAACCCGCGCACGAAGCCGCGCAGGCCGCCGATCTCCTCAATGGTGCTCTGCAAGAGCCGCTCGACATCTGCGGCCACCTCGCCGCCCGCGGCGAGCTTATTGCTGATGGCCGCCAGCCTGTACTGTAAACCGATATATGGTTGGACGACGCTGTCGTGGATGTCGCGCGCCAGTTTCCGGCGCTCCTGTTCGGCGGCGCTGGAAGCGAACTGTTCGAGCAGACGTATGTTGTTGAGGGTCGGCGTTACCTGCTCTATGACTTGCTGGAAAAATTCCACGTCCGAACTGTCGAAGACGCCGCGCCGCCCCGTTAGGTAAAACCGCCCCACGATCTTCTGTTGAAAGCGCAACGGCACTGAGATGAACGAGTCGGCCTCGAACCAGGCGGCCAGCGTCGCGCTCTCCTTCAGCCCTTCGGACGTGCGCTCACGCTTCGCCGCATCATACGCGTGATAGCCCGGCGTTTGAAGAGGCCAGCCGCCGCGCCCGCCCTTGTAGAGCACTGCCAGAGCATCAGGCAACGCGCGCAGCAGTTGCGCCAGCGTCTCCGGGATGTGTTCCGGCCGCACCGGCTCGGCTGCGGATTCGCGTGTGATGGTGAGCAGACGGTGTCCCCTCCCCTGCGTTTCAGACCAGATGAGCACGCCCCGCTCGGCGTCGTAGAAGGAACGCAGCCGCTTCAGCACGGAACCTAGCGTGTACCCGACGCCGAAGCGCGGGTTCGAGAGCCGCGTGATCTCCTTGAGCAGACTCAGCCTTCGCTTTAGCCTGATCTCACGACCGCCCCAGTAAGCCATCATGTAGCCGAGCACGAGCAAGTAGACCGGGCGCAGCAGGAAACGATTCAACTCGAAATCCGGGTCTGGCGGAGCCGTCGCGTAGCCGATGACTGTAAAGAGCAGCGCCGAACAGACCGTCACGCTCAGCCCCGCTCTAAAGCCCCAACGAAACGAAGCCACCAGAATGGCGAAGAAGAAGAAGAAAAAGAAGATACTGCTCGTGCCGCTGCTGAGCGCAATCAGTATCAGGAAGCAGCCCACGTCCGCCCAGTGGGCGATACGATTCGGGAACACCGCGATGTTCCGGATTGAGAAGAAGTAAAGAACGGCGCTATACAGGCTGTAAGCGACGAGCGCCCCGTAAGTGATGGCGACTAAGCGGTCAGGCTCAGACGGATCGATATAGATGATGAGCAGTGCCGACAGGGCAAGGATCAGCCTCATCAAACCGATCATGCGGTCGTCCACCGACTCAAGCGCGAACGGCTCTTGAGCGTTGGTGAAGCTCTCTGTTTCGGCCACACTCCGAATCACAAGATGATCCACCTGTATACGTTTGAATGATAGAAGAACTACAACCGGATACGACGCCTGATTCCCTACTAAGCAGGCGTATGAAGTGCGAGCAGGCGCTCGAAGGCGAATTAAAGCATTGGCACCATATTCCGAATCGGCTCGCTAGTCAATCAGGATATAAACTGGGAGGCTCTGGTGCAAATAGCAGTCACAGGGAGAGGGCGGCACGCTCCCCAAGATCAGCGGAATGCTGATGCCGACGAACAAAAGTCCGACCAGCGCAAAAAGGATGGAGAACATTGTGATCTCACTCATACGTATTTCTCTCCGGTAGGAAGATTGTGACGGGTCGTGCCTCCAAAGCCGAACATTAGATACGCGGAGGCATGGTACTAACGAATACAGGTACGCGGCATACCCCGCTAGCAAGATGGCTCCCGCCCACCGATTCAGGATGAAGCCCCACCTTATGAGCGGTAAGACCAACACCGCGCTCCCGACCGGAACACCCACCCGACCGCCAGCAGCACTAACCCGCCAAACACAAACAAAGAATTTATAGGCCGGGGGACATAGTCTCCACCTCCGGCCAGATGCGACAGTGGCGGTGCGAAATCGTACCTGAAGTGAAAGACGTTGACAGCCGTGATTGTATAGTGTATAGAAACACCGTACAATTTATTACCGGCGTGGATTGAAAATATGTTCATTACGATTGACGAAGAGGACGCGCGACCGATTTACCGGCAGATTGTCGAAGAGATCAAGTCCCTGATCGCTCGCGGCGAGTTGCAGGAGGGCGCGGCGCTGCCACCGGTGCGGCAACTCGCCGCCGATCTCGGTGTCAATCTGAACACGGTGGCGACCGCCTACCGTGAGTTGCAGGCGGAAGGCTTGCTCCTAGTCCGGCACGGCGCGGGCGCGACGGTCGCCTCAAGCACGGCTCATGACAGGGGTGAGGACGAGTTGCGAAAACCCCTGCGAGCGGCGCTGACGGGAATGGTGCTGGCGGGTCTGCGGCGCGGGGAGATTATGGCAATCGTCGGCGACGAGTTACGCGGGCTGCTGAAAGGAGCGAAGTGAGATGAAAGATTTCCAAATCGTCGTCTGGACGTTGTTGCTTTCCGAGGTGGTGTTGCTGGCGGTCTTCGCGTGGATGCCGGTGATGGGCGGCGAGCGAGCCTTTTTCGGCGTGAGGGTCGAACCGCAAACGCTGCGCGGGGAAGGCCGGCGAATCCTGCGCCGCTACCGGCTGACGCTCGTCGCCAGCTTCGTCTTGATCTGCGCGCTCGGCTTTTACGTCTCCGCACGGTTCGCCCAGCCGATGCTCGCGGTGGCGGCTTCCCTCGCCTCGACCGCCGCCGCTTTCCTCATCTACGGCGCATACGCCCGCGCCGCGCGCCCGCTTGCCGTCGAGAGCGCGGCGACGCGCTTCGCTTCAGGGTTGCGCGTTCGTCGCCTGGCGGACTACACGCACCTCTGGTTGGAAGGGGCGATCCTGTTGCTGGTCGTCGCGACCTTTGCCCTGCTCATCCATTATTACCCGCAACTGCCTGAGCGGATGCCGGTTCACTGGAACGCGTCGGGCGAGGCGGACGGGTGGGCGCGCAAGAGCCTCACGACTGTCTTCTTCCTGCCCGCGCTCGGCGCTTACCTGCACGTCTTTTTTCTGGTGCTGAAGCACGACATCGCGCACGCGAAGATGACGCTGCCGGACGCGCACGCGGCGGAGTTCCTGCGGGGGAAGGAACAATATTTGGCGGCGAACCTGCGGTTGATTGATTGGGCGCGCGCATCGGTCGCGCTGCTCTTCTTCACCATCGTGCTGCTGATGCTCGTGACGACGATTGGCGAATTCAGTCGCTACCTGCGCGCGGTCAACATCGCGAGCTGGATAATTGTCGCGGGGATGCTCGGCGGAATCTTTTATTTCATCTGGCGGATGAAGCGGATTAACAACGGATTGCGCGCGGCGACGGGCGAATGGTACGTGCAGCGACCCGGCGACGAAAAACATTGGCGGCACGGCGGACTCACCTACTACAACCCGGATGACCCGGCGCTCGTTGTCGAAAAACTGGTCGGCTACGGCTACACGCTCAACATGGGGCATCCCGGCATCTGGGCGCGGGCGCTACTCCTCGGCGGGGTGCCGCTGTTCGTCGTGTGGGCTGTGGCGAATATGTAACGGTTAAAGATTGAGGGGAGGCGGGAGCAAGATGAAAGCATTACTGTTGTGTTGTTACGTCATCGGTTTGGCGGCGACGGGCTTCGGTCAAACGAGCGGCGCGCGAGACTCCGCCGCGTTCGGCGACGAGGAAGTCGTCATCAGGATGAACAATTATCAACTCGCCGGGACGCTCTCGCTGCCGCGCGGTGCGCGACGCCGCGTCCCGGCCGTCATCCTCATCACGGGCTCGGGGCAGCAGACGCGCGACGAGGCGATACCGATACCGGGACTAGAGAACTACCGCCCGTTCCGGCAGATCGCCGAGCATCTCGCGGCGCGCGGGATCGCCGTGCTGCGCGTGGATGATCGCGGGATGGGAGGCTCGACCGGCAGGGAGACGCTCCCCGCCGCGACCACTTCGAGCTTCGCCGACGACGTGCGCGCCGAAGTTGCTTACCTGCGCGGGCGGCGAGAGATCGACCCGAACCGGATCGCGCTCGCCGGACACAGCGAGGGCGGCTCGATTGCGATGATGATCGCCGCGACTGACGCTCGCATTCGTGCGGTCGTGTTGCTGGCGGCGATGGGCAAGACCGGCAGAGAAGTAAATCTCGCCCAACAAGAAGAGGCGCTGACGCAGGCGACAAATATGACCGAAGAACGAAAGAACGAATTACGCGCCGAGCAGCGGAGAATACTGCAAACGGTCATCGAGGGCGGCGACACTTCGCAACTTCCGCCGCAAGCACGCGCGTATCTACCGTGGTTCAAGGAATTTCTGACCTTCGACCCGTTAGCCGTGATGCGTCGCGTGCGGCAACCCGTTTTGATTCTGCAAGGGGCGTTAGACCGGCAGGTGACGGCGGATCAAGCCGCGTTGCTCGAAAGGGCGGCGCGCGAGGCCGGCAACCGCGACGTGACATTGCGCGTCCTTCCCGGACTCAATCACCTTCTTCTCCCCGCGCGAACCGGCGCGTGGAGCGAATACCCGACGCTCACCACCACCGCCTTAAGCACGGAATTGTTGGATGCTCTTAGCATGTGGCTGGGGGCACGGCTCGGCCGTTCGTAGCAGCGTATTTGCACGATGCATCTCACCCGGCTGCCGACCGCCACCTCGTCACAGGACGAAGAAAGGCGGCCGGGCATTCAGGACAATGGTCGTCTGCTTGCGGCAGTCCCGGTTTGCAGCGGGAAAATGAAATGCCCCTCTCACTGCTCCCTGCCGTCCCGTGGCGTGCCGTCCGCGTCGGGCTCGAATATCTCCTCGATAGACCTGCCGAAGAGCCTCGCGATCTTGAATGCCAGGGGCAAACTCGGATCATACTTCCCCGTTTCGATGGAGTTGACCGTCTGCCGCGAGGCGCCGACCCGGTCGGCTAAGTCCCCTTGCGTCCAGTCCCGTTCGGCACGTAGCACTTTGAGCCGGTTCTTCATTGGTAACGCCTCTTCGCGATCACCAAACCGATCAGATAGAAAATGAACAGGAAGGGCCAAAGGTGGCGGTAGCTCCAATCCTCGGGCTTCAACTTTACCGCGAGTTCGAGGAGGCCGAGTGTCAGCAGCAACAAGAGGGCTAAAGGAAAGGCGACGGCAAAGGCCTCCAATTGGATGCGGCGCTCAAGTTCATCCATCTGTCTGATCCCGCGAATTAACGCCAGCAGAAAAAGAATAAAAGGAAGTATCGGAAGTAGTGCCACGGCGATGCTCAACCAGGTTCCCGTGACGATACTTCCCAGCAGCACGCGCGCGCCGAAGTAGGCGAGGACGAATGCGCCGGCCGAGCCCAAGAACATAAACATTTCGCGCCGGTCATTGAAAAACGTCTCTGACGATTTCATAAGCTAACCCTCCTCATAAAGTAGTGACCGGGATTAACAGTAAAGCTAAGTTTACATAATGTCAAGTATATTTGACTTAATGCCAAGAACGTTTGTCTAAAATCAAAATATCCCAAAGGTTTATGATAAAAGAGGATCAAAGGTGCTTGAGACTAAGAGCACCTAACAAAACCTCATGGTTGACAAAGTTCCAACAGATCAGCGCGCAGCCGAGCTGCAACAAGGCCAAGTGCATATCTGCGCGCCGCTCGTAGCGGATGCGCAAACGGCGATAGCGATTAAGCCCGCAGAGCGTGTGTTCCACGACCCACCGATGTCTGCCAAGTCGCTCACTCGACTCGATGCCGCGCCGCGCCATACGCGGCGCGATGCCACGCTGGCGCAACTCTTTGCGCAATGGTTGCGCGTCATACGCTTTGTCGGCATGCAACTTTCGGGGACGCTTTCGTGGTCTGCCGCGCCGCCCCTTGACCGGCTCGATGGCAGCGACGGTCTCCAGCATCATCCGCGAGTCATGCGCGTTGGCCGCCGAGACAGTTACCGCGAGCGGAATGCCTTGTCCGTCCACGACCACATGGCGTTTCGTGCCCGATTTGCCGCGATGCGTTGGATTCGCCCCGGTTTGACCGCCCCCTTTTCCGCCGGCACCGCCGAAGCGTCCGGAGAGGCTCGTGACCAGTCGATGCGGTCTGTTTCACCGAGTCGGTCGAGTAAGAGTTTGTGTAAGCGTTGCCAGAGTCCCGCCTCGTGCCATTCTTTGAGTCTGCGCCGGCCGGTCATACCTGAGCCGCAACCCATCTCGGGCGGCAGATATTCCCACGGCAACCCGGTCGCCAGCACGAAGAGGATGCCGCGCAGCACATCGCGGTTCGGGATACATGGGCGTCCGCCGCGCGGCCTCTCAGGTACGGGCGGCAACAAAGGCTCGATGACCGCCCACAGTTCATCAGTTATCAACTCAGCTTCGTACGTGCGCGGCCTCGGCGTGCTGCCGCTCTCGTTGCCGGCAGGCAGCGAGCTTTTCATGGATAGCGGTTACACGGATTATGCGGCGGAGGACGCGGCACGGCTGAGCGATGGCATCGAGTTCGCGCCGTCACGCAAGGGTAACTCGAAGCGCGGCGATGAGGTGTGGCGCAGTTACTACAAGCAACTGATGCGCAAGCGCATCGAGACTGTGTTCAGCCAGATCACCAACTTGTTGCCGAAGCACATTCATGCGGTCACGCTCGATGGGTTTTTGCTGGCGGCAAAGGGGACGGGCAAAACAGGGGCAGCGCGTTTGGGGGCAGGCCGCCTGTGATTCGCGGTGTGGGTATTGATTTGCCCGTGCCCCGCCGCCGCACTATCGCCCCTTGAATTCCGGCTTGCGTTTTTCGAGGAAGGCTCGGACGCCCTCGTCCTTGTCTTCGCTGGAGAAGCAGAGGGCGAAGAGATCGATCTCGCGGCGCAAGCCTTCGTCGAGCGGCGCGCGCTAGGCGGTCTTGACGGCCTCCTTCGCCATGCGCAGGG
>DASQNL010000114.1:0-2379 GCA_035644995.1 Pyrinomonadaceae bacterium
CGCGAGCAGTTCAAAGTCCGTCGCCGCTTCGACGCGCGCGGCGAAGTACGCGGCGAGCGCGTTGTCTTCGGCGATGGCGGCAGAGATGCGTTCAGCGCCGTAGTAACGCAAGAGCATCCAGATTTTCAACGCGCGGAAGCGACGCGACAACTCCGCGCCGTAGTCGAAGAAGGCGTAGGACTCGCGCTCGGTCTCCTCGAAAATTTTGATGTAATCGGCCTCGCTCCCCGCCCAGGCGGCGCGCACCGCCGACGGGTCGCGAAAGAGCAGGCAGCCGCAATCGACCGGCGTGTAGAGCCACTTGTGCGGGTCGAGCGAAACGGAATCGGCTTCCTTGAGTCCGGCCAGACGCGTGCGCTTCGACGGGTCTGCGTGCGCGAGCGCGCCGTATGCGCCGTCAACGTGAAACCAGAGATCGTGCTCGCGCGCGACTTTGGCGATCCCGGCGAGCGGATCAATCGCGCCCGTGTTGACCGTGCCCGCGCTCGCCACGATGCAGAAGGGCTGAAATCCGTCTCGCCGGTCGCGCTCGATCCTTTCGCGCAGACGCCCTACGTCCATGCGAAATTTTTCGTCCGTTTCGACGACGCGCACCTGCTCGCGCCCCAGGCCCAGAATGTCCGCCGCCTTCGCGATGGACATGTGCGCCTGATCGGAGACGTAAACGGTCGCAGGCCGCGCCGCCCGCCACAAACCTTTTTGCGAGACATCAACGCCGCCCGCCAGCGTCGCATCGTCAACGCCGCCCGCCGCCGCGTCGTCAACACCACCCGTCGCCGCATCGTTAACATCGCGCGCAGTCGCCGACGCATCAACGTCAACGCTGTGCGTCGTAGTTGTCGCCGCACCCTCGTCGCCGCTCGTCTTCGCGCGCGCCTTCGTGCGATGCGCGACGTAGAGCGCGTTCAGGTTCGCCATCGAGCCGCCGCTCGTCAGCAGGCCGCCCGCGCCCTCCGCAGGTGTGTAACCGGCGAGCGCGGCGAGCCAGCGTATGACCGTGTGCTCAACTTCGGTCGCCGCCGGAGCGGAACGCCACGCGGGGACGTTTTGATTGAGCGCGGAGGCGATGAGGTCTGCGAACGCGCCGACGGGCGTGGCGGGCGAAGCGACGTAGCCGAAGAAACGCGGATGGCTGCTGTGGCGGCTGCCCTCGAAGATGCGCCGGCAATCGGCGAACAACGCGTCGAGCGAATCGGGCGCGCCGGGCGCGAGCGGCGCGTCGAACTGCGCGGCCAACTCCGGGGCGGGCGTCTGCGTCAAGACCGGAATTTCGCCGACGCGCCGGAAGTAGTCCGACACCAACTCGACGGCGCGCGCCGCGAGTTCGTCAAACGCATCATTCGTGATGTCGAGCGACGAAGCGCGCTCGCCGCCCTCTTCTGCGTGAGCGCCCTGCGTGTCGTGACTTGCTTCTTTACTCATACGACGGAAATCTCCACGAAAGTCCAAACCCTATCACAGCGCCCGCGCTTCACAGAAATATTCTTGCCGCCCCGCGCCCGCAACGCTTATAGTCTCCGCACACGACACACTTTAAAACAGTGACAAGTGACGAGTGACGAGATTAAGACAGTTTCAAGTTTCAGGTCTGAAAGTCTTTGGTTTTTAACTTGTCACTCGTCACTTGTCACTTGTCACTGTTCTTGGAGGTTTGAATATGTCCATCACAGGCCACGCCACGATTGAGGGGACGACGCGCTACCGCGAGCGCTTGCAGCAGGAGACGGTTGCCGCGAACCATTTCCGGCTCGAACAAAACCTCTGGCTCTCGTCCGTCGGCATCGGCACGTATCTCGGCAAGCCCGACGCCGGAACGGACGCGCGCTACACCGAGACGGTCGCGCGCGCAGTCGCGCTCGGCGCGAACGTCATAGACACGGCGGCCAACTATCGTTTCCAGCGCAGCGAGCGTTCCATCGGCGCGGCGCTCACACAGTTGATCGAAGGCGACGCCGCCACCGCCACAGCGCGCGACGAGATCGTCGTCTGCACGAAGGGCGGCTACATTCCCTTCGACTCCGATCCGCCGAACGGGCAGGAGGGCGTCAGCCGCTACATCGCGAAAACTTTCGTCGAAACGGGCGTGGCAGACTTCGCGGACATTGCGGCGGGCAGCCATTGCATGACGCCGAAATATCTCGCGCACCAGATTGACCAATCGCTCCGCAACCTCCGACTCTCGACCGTCGACGTGTACTACATACACAACCCGGAGACGCAACTCGGCGTCGTCTCGCGCGCGGAGTTCGAGACGCGCCTGCGCGCCGCCTTCGTGCAACTTGAGCGGAGCGTCGCCGAAGGGAAGATCAAAAACTACGGCGTGGCGACGTGGAACGGCTTTCGCGTCGCGCCTGACGCACGCTCGTTTCACTCGCTCGA
>DASQNL010000115.1:0-2392 GCA_035644995.1 Pyrinomonadaceae bacterium
TCGGATTCGGGAGTCTATCGCCCCGAAGGCTTCGGCCTCGCCGCCGACGCCGCGCCGCAAGTGCGCGCCGACATGGAAGAGATCGGGAAACTGCTCGGCGGCATCCGCGCCGGTCGCATCGCGGCGAACGGCGGCGGCGCGGACATCGGCCCTATCATGCGCGAGGGCGTCCCCGGCGCGAGCCTCGACGTGGACGGCACGCACTACTTCGACATCCACCACACGGCCGCCGACACGCTCGACAAAGTTGACCCGCAAGACCTCGCGCTCTGCGTCGCGGCGATGGCCGTCATGGCCTACACGGTCGCCGACATGCCGCATGCTTTGAACGCGCCCGCCGCCGCCGTCAACCGATGATGAAAGCAATAATTCTAGCGTTGGCCTCGATTCTCGCGTCGCCCTCCGTGCTGCCCGCGCAGCCACAGGCGGGCGCGCCCGTTTGGGAGTTGCAAACGAGCGGCGCGAAAGTCCGGTGGCGCGGCGTGAGCGCGGTCAGCCCGTTGGTGGCGTGGGCGAGCGGCGAGCGCGGCACGTATGCGCGCACAATTGACGGCGGGCGCACCTGGGCGGTGGGCAACGTGCCCGGCGCGGCCGAACTCGACTTCCGCGACGTTGACGCCTTCGACGCGCAGACGGCCTACCTGCTTTCCATCGGCGAGGGCGAGAAGTCGAGAATTTATAAGACGACGGACGGCGGCGCGACGTGGAAGTTGCAATTCAAGAACGCCCGCCCGGCGGCCTTCTTCGATGCGATGGCCTTCTGGGATCGCGATCACGGCATCGCCATGAGCGACCCCGTGGACGGGCGTTTCCTCATCATCAGCACCGCGGACGGCGGCGCGACGTGGCGCGAGACGCCGCGCGAGGGGATGCCCCCGGCTCTCGCAGGCGAGGGCGGCTTCGCCGCGAGCGGCACCTGCATCACGGTCGAGGGCAAGCGGAACGTCTGGTTCGGCACGGGCGGCGCGACCGGCGCGCGCGTGTTTCGTTCAACCGACGCCGGGCGCACTTGGGCGGCGGCAAAGACGCCCATCATCCACGGCAAGAGCGCGGGCATCTTCTCGGTCGCCTTCCGCGACGCGAAGCGCGGCGTGATCGTCGGCGGCGATTACACGAAAGAGGGAGAGTCGAACAACAACGCGGCCATCACGCGCGACGGCGGCCGGACGTGGACAATCGTCGGCGACGCGCGTCCGCAAGGCTATCGTTCCTGCGTCGCCTACGTGCGCGGCGCGCGCTCGACGCCGATGCTGATCGCGGTGGGGCCGACGGGTTCCGACTATTCGACGGATGAAGGAACGACTTGGCGAAGTTTCGGCGCGGAAGGTTTTCACACCGCGAGCTTCACACGCACGGGCGGGGCGGGCTGGGCGGCCGGAGAACAGGGACGCGTCGCAAAATATTCAGGCGCGGAGAAGAAATGAGGAACGAGGAAGTAGAAGACAGAAGACAGGAGTCAGAAGTCAGAAGTCGGTGGTTCAGAAGACAGGAGTCAGAAGTCAGAAGTCAGAAATCAGAAATCAGAAATCAGAAATCAGAAGTCAGAAGTCAGAAGTCAGAAGTCAGAAGTGAGTGCGTTTTATTCCGGCTCCTGACTCCTGTTTTCTGACTCCTGTCTCCTGTCTCCTGCTTTCGGTTCATCCTTCCGCGTTACTTAACCAGCCTGCCGTACTTTTTCAGAGCCGCCCGCAGGCGGTCGTGCGGCAGCGCGTAGACCGTGTTGCCGTTGATGCCCGTCATCGTCTCGGCGGCGACGAGCGCGTTGACGATTGACTCGCCCGTCGCGCCGGCGGTCGCGTGGAAGAGAGGGTTGATTCGTTCGTTCGGCAGCATCGTCAGTTGCGCCGTGCCGCCGGTCTTCCCTGCTTCGGGGTTGGCCGTCGAGAAGGCGATGAAGATGTCGCCCGAAGAATCCTCGCCCCGGCCGCCCATCTCGCCGATGGCGAGCGAGACGCGTTTGACGAGCCGCTTGAGTTGGTGCGGGAGCAAGGGCGCGTCCGTCGCCACGACGACGATGATCGAACCCGCGCCATCATTCTGCTTGCCGGGTCGCGGCAGCAAATCGGTGATCTCTTTGCCCACGGGCACGCCCGCGATGCTCAGCAGATCGCGCCGCCCGTAGTTGGCCTGTACGAGGACGCCCACCGTGTAGCCGCCCTCCGTCGCCGTGAGCACGCGCGAAGCCGTGCCCGTGCCGCCCTTGAAGCGGTGCGCGACCATCCCCGTGCCGCCGCCGACGTTGCCCTCGGCCACCGCCCCGGAGCGCGCCGCGTCGAGCGCGTGAAAGACGTGCTCGCGTTTAACGTGAAAGCCGTTGATGTCGTTGAGAAACCCGTCCCACGTCTCGGCCACGACCGGCAGACTGAAATCTCCCGAATAGCCCTCGCCCGTG
>DASQNL010000116.1:0-1927 GCA_035644995.1 Pyrinomonadaceae bacterium
AGGCGGAAGAACTGCGGCGCGCGGGCGTCCCCGAAGCGCAAATAGAAGCGTTGCCGGAGCCGGTGGCGGGCACTTATGATGAGGCCGTGCGGCTGCGCGCGTATGCGACGGCGGCGGGCGTCGGTTCCATGGTCGTCGTCACCTCGGCTTATCATTCGCGCCGCGCGGCGTGGACGATGCGGCGCGTGTTTCGCGAGAGCGGCGTGCGCGTCGGCGTCGCGCCGGTGGCGGCGGGCGCGCAAACGCCGACGGCCTTCACCTGGTGGCTGAGCGCGCGCGGTTGGCGCAGCGTCGCGCCGGAGCATCCCAAACTCGTCTATTACCGGCTGCGCTACGGTTGAACACGCGCGAGAGAAGGCAAATGGAGACGCGGAAGATTATTCGATACGTTCCCGGTGCGCTGCGCTCGAAGTGTGTCTTGATCTTGTTTTGCGCGCTCTCGCTGCACGCGTCGGCGGCACACACGGGCACGACGCAGGAGGAAGCGCGCCCTCAGCGCGGCGCGTCCGTCAAGACGGATCGTGCGCGCCGCGCCCCGCGCCCCGCGCCGCCGCCGCTGCCGCGCGCCGGGGGCAAGTTCGCCGACCCCGTCTTCGGGACGGAGATCATGCGCGTGACCGACGCGGCGACAGCTCCGAAGGGCGCGGGCACGAACTACAGTTATTGGGCGAGTTTCAATTCGGACAACACGCGCCTGCTCGTCATGGAGACGGGGGCGCAGCAGGGCGCGAGCATCTACGAGTTCGACCCCGCGACCTTCACGCTCGGCGCGCGCCTCCCGCCCGTGCCCTACCCGCCGCCCGGCAACATTCCCATTCGCCTCGACGACGCCTGCTGGTCGTCCGACGACCCCGACGCGCTCTACGTGCATCAAGACCTCGGCACGAAGATTTACAAGTACCGGGTCTCGCGGCAGACCTACACGCCGGTCGGCGATGTCGCGCGCGTGCTGCCGCGCGGGCAGAACATCCAGCAGATGGGCATGGCCGCCGACAACGACACCTTCTCTTTCACGAAGCGCGGCGGCGCGCCCGGTTACAAGCAACTCGGCTACGCCGTCTATCGCGCCTCAACCGACACGATCCTTTTCCAACACTCCGAGGTGATCAACGAAGTGCGCATAGACAAGTCCGGGCGTTATCTTTACGTGAACACCAACCAAACGGGAGCGGGTAAGATCGAGGGACGCGTGGTTGACACGAACACGGGAGGCGTGTCGAATTTGACCGACGACGCGCCCGACCACGCGCCGTCGCACTACGACGTGGGTACGGGCACCGTGGTCGGCAACGGCAACTATCTTGTCGGCATCTCCGCCCGCAGCCTCGCCACGCCGCACAGGTTCGCGAAAATCTTCGATCTCTCCCCGGAGCAAAATTACGGCGGCTTCCACCTCTCGATGCTGGCCGATAACGAGGGCTGGGTGCTCGTGAGTTTCTACACGCCTCACCCGAACGGCGTGATGCAGGGAGAAGTCGTGCAGGTGGCGACGGACGGCACGGGGCGCGTGCGTCGTCTGTTCCATCATCAAGCGGCGGGGACGAACTACTACGACAGCCCGCGCGCGAACATCTCGCGCGACGGCCGGTTCGTCGCGTTCACGTCTAACTGGGGCGCAGGCGGCGGGCGACACGATATGTTCGTCGCGCGCATCGAACCCGCCCCGGCGGCGACCGCGAAGCCTGTCCCGCCCGCCGCGGCGCGGCCGAGACGGGTCGCGGCGGGCGGCGCGAATCGCAATTAAAACGTCCGCACGAATCGTAAGTAAAAACGCTCGCGGGTGATGCTCCCCGCGAGCGTTTGTTGATCCGCCCGGTTACTCAATTTGGTGACGCGTCGCTTTACGCTTCGTCGGCGCGCGCCGTGCGCCCGGAGGTTTTACGCCGCCTGCGCATGCGTTCGGCCACCCCGGCCAGACCCGTGCCGA